>JAGQHN010000004.1:0-32012 GCA_020431825.1 Trueperaceae bacterium
TATGTAACCCATGTGATATCTTTTCTACTAATTTAGAGTCAAACTTATGTCTTTGTACTCGAGGTTTGATATACCCCCCTCAGGTATTTTTTTGTACATAAGCCCCTTACCTATAGTGCTAACATAAACCCCATTGAGGGTTACATCCCTTTTGTCTAACGTTCATTTGGAGGCAAATCATGGCAAGAAGTGTTCATCATTATGATGTTGCGATTATTGGAGGCGGGCCAGCAGGCTTAACTGCGGGCATTTATGCAGGTCGGGGCCAGCTGAGTACGGTTATTTTAGAAAAAGGCTTACCTGGTGGGCAAATTGCTCAAACAAATGAGGTTGAAAACTACCCTGGTTTTCCCGAAGTCGTAAGTGGACCCGAGCTTTCTCAGAGAATGGTGCAGCAAGCCGAAAAGTTTGGTGCCAAGATTCTTATGGAAGAAGTTTTGGGGCTCGAGCAAAACGCCGAGGGCTTTCTGGTTAAAGGCTATGACGCTGACTATCAGGCAAAGGCCGTTATCATTGCGACGGGTGCTAACCCCAGACGCTTAGGGGTTCCGGGTGAAGATGAATTTTATGGTCGCGGGGTTTCTACCTGCGCTACCTGTGACGGTTTCTTTTATCGCAATAAAAATGTGATTGTGGTGGGTGGGGGAGATGCCGCTATCGAAGAAGGCATGTTCTTGACCAAATTTGCCGATAAGGTGACGGTGATTCACCGCCGTGAGGAACTGCGTGCCAACAAGGAAGCGCAAAAACGTGCTTTTGCCAACCCCAAAATGCACTGGATCTGGAACACCATCGTTGAAGAGGTATTAGGGGCAGACGGTCAGGTAACAGGGGTTAAAACGCGCAATGTCGAAACGGGTGAGGTTTCTTCTGTTGATGCCGATGGTGTGTTCATCTATATTGGTCACATTCCTAATACTGATTACTTAAAAGAGGTTGTTGACCTGAATGTCAACGGCTATGTGGATGTGCAAAACGAAATCTATACCAATATTGAGGGTGTTTTTGCGGCCGGAGATGTTTCCGATGAGGTTTACCGTCAGCTTTCTACCAGTGTTGGTGCCGGAACTAGAGCTGCCATGGCAGCAGAGCGCTGGCTGGCAGAAAAAGAATCTGCTGAGGCAGAAGCAGTAGCGGTTTAAGGCTTTTTAAATTTATAAAGTAAGAGTTCCTGATTGTAACTGGCAATAAGCCAATTTTCTCTTAACCACAGCGGGCGGCCAGCGGCTGCCCGCCAGCTTTTGGCTGGGTCGCTGGTGGTGACCTGTATGAAAAGACCATCGGCCCTTACTCTGTAGCCATCCGGGCTTTCAAAAATACCCTCTCCCTGAGTACTGGGTGTGGGCTCAAATTGGGGGGTGATAGGTCTAAACGAAATTTCTTTTTGGTCTAACCAGACAAGCTCTGGCCCCAGATTACTGCTAGGACTGTCAGGTTGTCCCAGGGCTTTTAGAAGGCTAGTTTCCTGAGTATTAGGGTTAAACTTTTCGACCAGCACCAGATAGGGGCGGCTGTTTGCCGGGGTAAATTCAAAGCCCTCGAGCTGTGTTACCGATAGACCCAGGTTGGTTGATATGGCTTGCAGTTTTTCCAGACGCGTATTTGCCCTTTCGCTATCAGTTCTAATGGTCCAGTCTTCATCCCAGAGATAGTGACTGTAGACTCGTAAGATGCTGCCATCACTTTGCGGTATTGCGCGCCAGGCATCAAACTCGAGCAAATCTACTATGCGGTAGTGCGCCTGCTCGAGTCCATTTTTAAGCTGACTGCGAAACGCCACTTCACCCTGCCAGGGTAAAACCTCGAGCTTTTCACTACTGCTAATACTGTCTACCAGCTCAGCCTCGAGGGGTGCCAGACTACTTGGAATGCCGTCAGCGAGGGCGGGTGTAGGCGCACTATCCAGAACATCTGACATGGCTTCAGCAAATTTGCTGGCGGCGTTGCGGTCGGCGAAACTTCCTACCCGTATGCGGAAAACAGGCCCTTCTGGCGTTGGTACTCTAATCAGGTAGGCAGGGTAGCCCTGGTCTGCCAGTTCGGTCATGAGTTTAAGGGCACTGGGTTCACTCGAGACCGCAATGACCTGAACGGTATACGAGATAGCTAGCCCGGTCGCCATCAGCATAAGGGCTGCGCTGAGCAGGAAAAGCTTTAACGGATGAGGCTTAAAGCGCACTAAAAATCCTTACGTTCAAACAAAATGACCGAACTTGCCGCAAATATGGCAGCGTAAAGAGCAATGAGTGCAAACGTAATACCCAAATTACCAATGGGGGCAACATAGGCGTTTAGCTGAGTGGTGAGCAAGTAGGGCTCGAGCCCCGGAAAAACTATGAGCAGTTTCATGCTTATAAGCAGCGCTAAGGTTGCCAGAGCACCCCCCGCCGCATTCATAAAAATGACGGTAAACAAGATCGACAAAAGACTGATAGGTATAAGGCTGACTGCTGCCATCATGTAGGCGCGGCCTAGTTCAGCCAGGGCTCCCCCGGCCGATAAAATACCCTGACCCAAAAGCCCCCCTGCACCTACGCCAGTACCTCCAGCAAAGGAACCATAGCCGTAGAAAACACCTGTAACAAGAGACACGACAAAGAGGAAAGCAAGCAGCGCAAAAGGATACAAAATGGCGACCAGAATTTTAGCGAGCAGCCACTGAGAGCGGGTAACCGGGCGTAGCAGTACCGTAGGTAGGGTTCCGTGGGCAAGCTCGAGCCCTAAAAGTTCGGCGCTGGCAACCGCAATAATTAGAGGTAAGAGAAATTCCATGCTTGATAAAAGGCTCAGAGCTGGAACCTGATAGCCCGAAACGATAAAAAAGCCGTAGACCTGAAAGATGCCTGGCGCATAAGCCCATAATATGGGGAAAAGTATGAGGGCGATTAGGCTAAACCTAAGACTTGTTAAGTGAAACAGTTTGCCGAATTCTATGCTGCTAAGTTTAAACATGCTTACCCCACCGCTGCTGAATCAGCTTTGGCATCAGCTCGGTTACCGCTTAAACGGTCCTGATAATAGGCTCTCAGGTTAAATATATCTGGGCCAAGCCCCAAGACATTAATGTTTTGTTTCATCAGGCAACTGACCACATTGCTAAGTGCATAGGGATGAGTTAGGGTAAAAACAACATTGTCCCCGCGAGTACCAACCTGCTTTATAAACTCCTGATAGCGCAAGATTTGCTGGGCTTTTATGGCGTCGCTGACTTTGGCGCGGTAACGTTCACGGCGAGCCGCAATATCGACTTCATCGATGAGGCGCCCTTCCTCCATAATGCCAACACTCGAGCAGTAAGCGACCACTTCATCGAGGTGGTGGGTAGACAGAAGTACGGCAGCACCTTCTTTGGCTGCATTTTGCAGGACACTATGCACCAGATGCAGGCTTAAAGGGTCCATACCGCTGGCGGGCTCATCCAAAATCAGCACTTCTGGTTTGGTGAGCATGGCAGCAGCCACACCAAGGCGCTGCCGCATTCCCAGGCTATAAACACCGGTTTTAACAGCTTGCGCTTCGCTAAGTCCCATCATCTCGAGCACTTCTGTGATGCGCTCAGGGCTAACCCCCCCTGCCAATTTGGCGTGTAGTTGCAGATTTTCTCTACCACTTAAGTAGGGATAAAAGGCTGCGGGTGCTTCAACTACCGCACCCAGTTTGCGCCGCACCATTGGTTTTTCATGTGGGTCAAGTCCCATGAGGCTAACCTTGCCCTTAGTTGGAAAGGCCAGGCCGGTTACCAGCCGGATAACTGTCGTTTTGCCTGCACCATTTGGGCCAACAAGGGCATAGACTTCACCGGGCTTGACTTTGAAGCTGACCCCACTTACGACTTCTTTTTTGCCATAGCGCTTGCTAAGCTCTGTAGTTTCAATTGCTAACGTCAAACTCTTCTCCCACCAGCAAAAGATGCGTATTCACCGAGACTGAACCTTTGCTAAGCAAATAAAGGGCGTCATGCAAGTCGCTTGGTTCGCGTTGAATCAGGGGACCCAACGAAAGTCGGTATTAGTTTATGGTCAACTCTCACCCATGAGGTGAGAGTTTTTTCGTATTCACTATAACTTTATTTGGAAAGAGTTTTAAGCCATGCCCTTAATCTTTCAAGAGTGACAAGATGAAATCTTGACGAGAAAGGGTCAAATGAGGATTTAGCCAGTAGACCAAGCATAAACGATAGATGGCTTCTGAACACATCATTTTTTAGTCCCCTGGGTTGCTTCTAGGCTGTGGCAGCCAGCTCTGCCTCTTTGGCTATGACATCTGGTTCTACAGATAGCATGGCATTTAAAATGAGGTTTAGCGCCTGATTGGTCATATCATCAATAGAGTTAACTTCTATAGTTGCCACGTCTTCTTCTTTGGCTCGTTCTAAAATGTAAGACTGCAACGTGCGGATTTCAGAAAAGTGCTCGAGGTATCTGTCTTGAAAACGTTTGTGTCCAGTTTCTTCGTCACGGCGACTGAAATTATCGCGGTGTTTGCTTTCATCATTCATAAAGAGTACCAGCTCGAGTACAATGGCATCTTCAAAACCTTCAGCAAACATACCTGGCAACAAATGTGCTCCCTCAAAGATGACCGAGTTTGACTCGAGGATATTTCGTTCGATCATGCCCCTGAGCGCGTTAGCAAGTTGCTGCACCTGACTTTGATAGCCGCGTATGACCCGTTTTCGCTTGGCTTTTAGCGCCTCTCCCGGTAAGATATCGGCCTGCCAGGCGGTAAAACTTGAGAGGTGCAAGACGGGACTTAGCTGGGGGCTTATAAGCGAGCGGAGGGCTTGGCGGACCCCATCAGAAGAAATTACCCGGCGTATGCCAAGGCGGTAGGCCAGCTCATAGGCAAGGGTAGATTTGCCGACCCCTGGTGCGCCCCCAATCAGGATAATCAGGGGTCTTTCTGGATTTCTCAGGCCGCGCATGAGTTCATAACGCTGGGCAAAAGCCTTACCCATCTCACGCTCGAGTAAGGTTTTAACCTCACTATGGAGCTGTTCACGACCAATTTCAAAAAGTCCCTGGTGCCAGAGGCTATCTTCAAGCTGTCTCGAGAAGTCATAGGCTGGCGCAGGCTCGAGTCCGGCGGTCATTAGCGAGCGGGCTAAAAGACCATGAGAAAAAGGAAACTTGTGACCAGAAGCCTCAACCACCTGCAACTCGGTGCGCAGGTTTTGTTGCTCCTCATAACTCAGGCGCATTTCCCGCCCGTAGTTTGCTTCCAGAGTTATGGCAATGAGTTGACTCAGCTCCCGTTTGCTAATTGATTCATGACCACTACTCCGCAGAGTTTGCTCGACTTGAGCAGCTATACGGTTGGCGTCTATGCCCGCCAGCCCCAGTTTTTCTAAAGATGTGGTGATTTGCCGTTTGCTTAAGAGTTTTTCCTCACTGCCTGTTTTTACCTGAATAGGAACAAAGGCCAGCGTCTGCTCTTTAAAGCGCTGAACGACATCTTTGGAACTTTCTTCAGAGAGTAATTTGACCGTGTAATCGCTAAGTTTATCTAATTTAAGGGTTTTGCCATCCTGATGATTAAAATGTTTTTCAATCCGGCGACCCAGCTCAATGGCTCTATCAGTGCCAAGCCCTGAACCCTGCAGGGCCTCGACAAGCACACCCAGGCTAAAAGGATATTTTTGTTCCTTGTGACTAACCCAGAGTTGCTTACGTTTCATAGCTCTAGTTTAGCAGTCAGTGGGGCAAACTAATGTTGAACCTTTTCATTCATGCACCTGACGCCAGACGTCAAGAAAGTTTTTGACAACATTCCCGGTTAAGCCCCAGATACTGTAACCCTGATAGTCATAGTAATGGAGCTTGCGTTTGTAATTTCTGAGCTCGCGGTCTTCTGCTCGAGGCTCGAGTTGAAGTAAGGTTTCAAGAGGTACCGTAAAAACTTCATCCACTTCACAATGATTGACGCAAAGAGGTTGTGGCCAGCTGACCAGTGCCAGCACCGGGGTGACAATATAGCGTGCTGGTGATGGATGATCGTCCAGAAAGCCTAAAATATGCTGCCGGTCAATGCTTATTCCAATTTCTTCAAAAGTTTCGCGGCAAGCAGCGTCTATGATTGTTTCGCCTTCATCAAGACGCCCTCCAGGAAAGGAGATTTGACCTGCATGTGACCTGAGCTGGCTCGAGCGCACGGTAAAAAGCAGTTCATACCCTGATTCCTTTTTTAATAGAGGTACCAGCACAGCGGCGGGTCTAAACTCATCAATGGTCATGGTTTCGCGTTGGCGCGTTTCCAGATTGGCTTTGAGTTCCTGATAGTTAAATGGGCTAGTTACCTGGTGCATGTGTTTGTTGTGGGGCTAGCCTGACAGTTGGCCAGCTTTGTCCTAACTATAAAACAGAAGCGCCGCGTATGAGGTGAAATTTAGACGTTTGACCTTTTGCTTAGCTTACCTCTCGCTTTAAAAGCTCATCTCTCAGAGCAATTTCGGCATTGATACCAGCAGCACGGGCGTAGCTGACCAGGCCTAAAACCAAGCTGGCTATGGACTCAGGGGTTGGCTCGAGCTTGTCACACATGACCTGTAGCTGTTCTTTGTTTGCGGTTTCCCAGTTGCGCTTTTTAACCAGTTCTGCTGCCCGCATAAGGGCGGGCAGGCTGTGCGGTACATCAATTTGAGGTGCTTTCCCTGCTTTTTCCTTTGCCTTAATAGCGTGCCAGTTGCTTACAACTTCATCGCTGTCTTTGACCTCGGTGTCAGCAAAAACATGAGGATGACGGCGAATAAGTTTATCTACAATCGTTTTTTCAATCTGGTCATAGCCAAAATCTCCATGCTCTTCAGCAATAACTGCATGAAAGGCAACCTGTAAAAGCACATCGCCAAGTTCTTCGGTCATAGCTTCAGTATCGCCACTGGCAATGGCATCAGCGGTTTCTGCCGCCTCTTCCAGGAGATAAGGTCGTAAGGATTCGTGAGTTTGCTCACGGTCCCAGGGACAGCCATCAGGGGCACGTAGGCGGCGCATTGTCTCGAGTAAGGTTTCCATACTTCAGTTTATAGAAGCACTTCGCAGTTGTGTGTAAAGAGGGGAGAAGATGTCTCAAGGCTAAGTTCCAGCTCATTTTCAGGAAGTTAGCGTAAGGCCTAGCTGTCCTACGTCTCATAAGCTAAAAGCAAAAGGACTTTGCTGCAAAAGGGCAGCGGTTTACCTTAAAGGTTTCTGTAAGAATTTTGTGAGGTGCGTTCCGTAAGATATTTAGTAAGAACGTTAGGACAACCTGACAGTCGAATCCAGCTTTTTCTTTTCATTTTCCTGGAGGATTTCGATGCAAAATCAACAAGCTACACTGGTTATGGAGTCTCGCGGACTGGCTCCACAAGTTAGAAGTTTCCATTTTACGGATCTTTGGTCGCGTCTTTACAAAACAGATGAATATTTCTTAGATATCACCTGTAAGCCTGAGGGTGAAGTGTCGCAGCTCAGTGGGCAGATTATGCTGAGTAGTGGGCTCGAGCCCAACCAGGAAGCGCACATTGTGCTTTACCATAACAATAACGAAATAGCCCAATCTGGTCTTGACAGCTTTGGTCAGTTCAAGCTTGATGTTAGCAAGCACGGCACCTTTGATCTGGAAGTAAAGTTTGCCGAGGCTCGTATCACGGTGCCCCAACTGACGATTCAGTAAGCTCTTCTTAACTAATCAACCCCTCTTCACTTAGGTTGAGGAGGGGTTTTCGTTTTTACTGACTCACCAAGAGTCACTGTGCCTTGGTTATTAGCTAAGGTCTGGTTACCAGCTAATATCGCTCTGGCTAAAACTATAAATGCTTTCTGGTCTCTGCTCACTATAACTTACGGTTTGCCCTAAACGCTCAGCAATGAACTGCAAGTAGGTCTCGAGCTTTTGACTTGCTTCATCAACTGCTTCAAAGTTGAGATTGCTGGCGCCGCCAAACCCAGCGGCAAGTTGCAACTGGCTGACAAGCTGCTCGGCGCTGGCTTCCATGCTGCGACGGTTATCCGCCAGACTGTAAGAGCGTGCTGTTGTAGGAATAGCCGTACTGATGCCAGTATCACCAGCTGCGCTAAGGACGGTGCTTAGCGCTTCGTCAGAGGTAGCGATAAGCGCATATCCTTCGGTAATAGCGTAGCTAAGCTTGACGCCACTGGTAATTTCATAACTGGTAACCGTGACGCCATTTAGCTCTTTGGTTTCACTTGCCGCATTGCCAGAACCGCCACTTGGGTCAGCAAAGGCAGCAACCCCCTGACTGGCGGTGGCAAAGAGACTCGCTAAGCCGTCTCTGGCTTTTGCTTCATCTTTGACTTCAATAATGAAAACTTGTTCACCTAAAAGGTTACTGGCAGCGACACCCGGAGTCGGGCTTTCACTTGCGCCTGTCGTTGAGCTGGCAAATTGTTCGCCTGTCCAGCTAAACAGGCTTTCCTGCAGGTTAATACCGGTAAAGGATTGGAGCAGTTCATCTAAACTGCCTCCCAGTTCAGGGGTACTTTCGGTAATGCCATTTAAGTAGTTCCACCAGGCTGCCAGATTAATCGGGTTAGCTGAGAAGCCAAGAGCCGTGGGCGCATAAAAACGTTTCAGGCCAGGGTCAGCCTGGGTAGGGTTGCGTAAAAGCTCGAGCAGTTCTTTATCTTTACCCTTAGGGTCATAAGCCTGGTAACTTTCTGAAACCATGCCGGTGTCGGTAAAGCGGCTAACTCCGGCACTAACTCCGGCAGTTTCAAAAGCGTCCGTTAAACGCTCAACCAGTTTGTCAAAGCCCAGACCTTTGGTATAGCTTGCCAGTGCTTCTGGGAGTTGAGCATAGTCAAGGTAGCCCATAAAGCTGCCATCAAGCTCAGCTAGGGTTCGCTTATAGCCCTCACTATCTGCAAAGCTGGGATCACTTGAACCCTGGAGTTGACGTAAGACCCCGCGCAAAGTATCGGGGTTGGTGCTCAGCATAAGCAGCGAATCCTGTTTGGCAAACGCCAGTGCTACCGGAGGAGAGCCTTCGCTTTCTATAAGTTGCTGATAAAAGTTAATGCTGCCCTCAGTTTCCATCTGCACCCCTTCTTGTTCTGAAGCCTTTGCTAAGAGTTCATCAAAGTTTGCCGAAGCGCTATCAGATAATTGGCTTAACAGGGTTAGCGTTGGTAGGGGGTTAAAGCGAGAGGCAGAAACGGCAAGCCAGGCTTCTTGTCCAAGGATATCCATGGGCCCCAGTCCTTGCAGGGCTTCAGGGATGGCTAAAGGGGTTTGCGCTTCTGTGTCAGTTTCGCTGCTAAAGACTTTACTCAGGCTCGAGGCCAGATCCAGACGGTTAAACTCATCAATAAAGGGCTGGATACGATTTTGTTCGCTCGTCAAATCTTTGGTGCCAAGCGCAAAAAAGGTTTCAGCTGGAAGTAAATCGGCTAAAGGTTGGGCGAAGGCCGTACTGAGGACCAAACTTGCAGCCAGCAGGTATCGTTTGAACATAAAAACTCCTAATGGAAACTGCCAAGCAAAAGCTACTTGGCAGTTCGTTTGTAGTTAGCTTAGCAGCCGGGCCATGAGAAAGCCTCCAGCTTTAGTAGGAAACCTTTCAGGCTTGCTTCATGACTGATGTCGTAAAGGAAGTGCCAAAAGTCAGAAAAAGGCCGGTCGGGTGCCATCTGTCAAGTTTAGCCCTGACGTTTAATCAGACCTTTAACCGTTTTCACAAGATTACTGGCGCTGATGCCGTACTCTTCCATGACCTTGTCGCCGTCGGCGCTTGCACCAAACTTATCAATGCCAATGACAGCACCCTCGAGCCCGACATATTTGTACCAGCCCAGAGTAGCCCCTGCTTCAATGGCAACTCGAGCCTTGACAAAATCAGGCAGAATGGTTTCGCGGTAGCTCTGGTCCTGCTTATCAAACAGTTCCATGCTGGGCATACTCACTACTCTCGTCGGAATGCCATCAGCATCAAGTTTAGCTTTGGCCTCGAGGCACCACTGCACTTCTGAACCTGTACCAATCAGGAGAGCTTCAGGGGCGCCTTCAGAATCAGCCAAGATGTAGGCACCCTTTTCGACGCTACCCGCTGGTACATTCAGATTGGGTAAATCCTGCCTTGAAAGAATAAAGGCTACTGGACCGTGGCTATGCTTAAGAGCAAAGGCCCAGGCCTGCATGGTTTCATTGGCATCGGCAGGGCGAAAAACGAGCAGATTTGGAATGACCCTGAGAGACATGACAGAGGCAATGGGCTGGTGGGTAGGCCCGTCACCCCCTACACCAATGCTGTCGTGGGTGAAAACATAAAGGCTGGGCGTGTCCATCAGGGCTGCCAGACGTAAACTGGGGCGCAAATAGTCAGCAAACATCAGGAAAGTACCAGCATAACCGCGCAAGCCGCTTATGGTCATGCCGTTGACTATAGCTGCCATAGCATGCTCACGTACGCCAAAGAAAACATTGCGTCCAGCAGGGTTATCTTTCTGGAAGATGCTTTCTTTATCCATGGTGGTTTTGGTAGAGCCAGAAAGGTCGGCTGAGCCACCCACCAGTTCGGGTACCCTGGGTCCAAAAAAGTTGATGGCTTTACCAGATGCATTGCGTGTTGCCATGGCGCTGCCAGGAGCAAAGACGGGCATATCGGTTTCAAGACCAGCGGGCACTTCTCCCGACATGATGCGCTCGAGTTGGCTGGCTAAGTCAGGGTATTCGGCTTTGTAAGCTTCAAATAGCTTATTCCAATTGGCTTCAGCCTCTGACCCTGCCTTCATAATTTCAGCATAATCGGCCTTAACATCATCAGGTACGCTAAAGGCAGGCCAGTCAATATTCAGGTTGTCTTTGGCTTCTTTCGCGCCTTTTTCCCCCAGGGCAGAGCCGTGAACCTTAGACGAGCCCTGACCAGTGGCACCAAACCCAATTATGGTTCTTACGGCAATCAGGCTGGGTTTATCACTTACCGCTTTGGCCTCGTCAACTGCTTTAATGATGGCATCAACATCATTGCCGTCGGCAACACGGCTGGTATGCCAGCCATAAGCGTTATAGCGGGCTAAAACATCTTCAGTCATTGAGACGTCAGCAGCAGCATCAAGGGTAATCAGGTTGTCGTCATAAAGTACGATGAGTTTACCTAGGCCCCAGTGAGCTGCCAGCGAACCTGCCTCGGCTGTAACCCCTTCCATCATGTCACCGTCGCTGGCGATAACATAAGTATGGTAGTTAAAGAGTTCAAAATCAGGCTTGTTATAAACAGCAGCAAGATGCGCTTCTGCCAGAGCAAAGCCTACCGAGGTTGCCAGACCCTGTCCCAAAGGTCCAGTGGTCATTTCAACACCCGGCGTAAGGTGAAGTTCCGGGTGTCCAGGTGTGATACTGCCCCACTGACGATGATGCCGAAGCTCATCCATTGAGAGGGCATAGCCACTTAAGTGCAATAAAGAATAAATAAGCATAGAACCGTGACCAGCAGACTGAATATAACGGTCCCGGTTCCACCAGTTGGGGTTTTTGGGGTTGTGGTGCATAATGTGCCGAAATAGGCTATACCCTACTGCGGCGGTGCCCATGGGCATACCAGGGTGACCTGAACCTGCTGCTTCGGTTGCGTCAATGGCCAGCGCGCGGATAGCGTTGACGGAACGAGTTGAATCTGACATAAAGCCTCCAAAAGGACATTTTGACATGATTTATCAGGTTGAGTATCAAAACAATGACTCAAACCTGGCTTAATTCCAGTTTTACAGTATGACGCTTATTTGCTTAGAAGAATGTTGGTCATTCTTGCTAAAGGGCTTTTAGAGCAAGAACCGAAGCTCCCTGTGATATTGCAACGGTACTGCAACGCCTGTCGTCTAGGCTAAGAACAGCTCGAGGGAGCTTTCGCAAGCTGTAGCAAAGCTGACCTCAGAAACATTAAGGCTTCAGTCCATGGGGAACTGTAGCAAGACACCATAGCAACATAAGGAGAAACTGTGAGCATGCAACTGACCAACAAAGTAAAGATAGGCATAGTATGGAGCAGCATTCTGTTTGCCCTTATTGCCTGTAATAGCAAGAATGAACTCACCTATAACGTAACCGGAACGGCTTCAGAAGCGGAGATAAGCTTTACGGACGCTGAAGGAAACAGCCAGAAAGAAACCATCGCCTTGCCGTGGCAGACAAGTCTTAAGGTGAGTAACGATGTTGACTTTGCCCTCGAGGCTAAGCGCTCGAGCCCGGAAGGTACGGTTAAGTGTGAAGTGCAAATAAACGAAGATAGCTTGGTGGATATAGAAGGACAGGTTTTTGCGGCCTGTCGAGGGAGTTTTACAGGTAATGCCAGTACGTATCAGTGGAATAGTGTCAAGGAAAGTGACCCACCCGACATCTTTATGCCGGTGGTAGCCAAAGACATTCAGGCTGCACTGGATACAGGACTGCCAGAGGTAAATGCCGACTGGAGCCTGGGGCCCTATGAGCAAAGCAAGGACTGTCAGGTTGTAGATGAAAATATGGTCAAGACTGAGTTCTCTTTACAATTTGCCACTGGCTGGACCGCAGAGCCTTGCAGTGCTGAAGTGACAAGCTACGCCGTATTTCGTGACAGGGAGGAAGACACTTCTTTTTTGGTTGAATTGCCCTGGTTTTCACACTCGAGTAAGCCATCAGAAGCGGTAGAACAAGGTTGGCAACTCCTTGAAGAACAAGCTGATAATCTGGTGGCAACAGGTGACGGTATTCGCCTGGAAAATGTTGCGGAGCTCGAGTACGGCGATATA
Source organism: Trueperaceae bacterium (assembly GCA_020431825.1). Lineage (GTDB taxonomy): Bacteria > Deinococcota > Deinococci > Deinococcales > Trueperaceae > JAHEBB01. The sequence continues at coordinate 12,720 of JAGQHN010000004.1, forward strand.
AAAATTCCGATGGTAGATGTGGTCAAAAAAGACGCCAAGGTTATCCTTAAACGAATGGCTTTGATACCAGGGAAAAATGGGGCAGGCATGGGCTTTTTTGCTGAACGACTGGTTGAAACCTCTGTAGTGCAAAGCTACGCCGAATTTGACGCTTTAACCAGAAAAATGATTGCTTCCATGGTCATCGATTCATTTACACCTTCTGTTATAGATGTCTGGTTGACCAATGAGCTAAATGAAGACGGTTCGCCCGTAAAAAATTTGAGATATTTCCCTGAAGAAAGTAGCCAGGTTTTGGCTGTCTTGTACGTCAAGGAGTTTTTACCTGAGCTAGAGTTAGATCTGACCTGGTTAAAAGAGGATGACGTCATCTTTGAAGAAAAGCTGGCATGGGGTGAGCGTGCGTCAGAAGGCTATGTATCGTTTCCGCTTACTACTAGCGAACCGCTTGACTTAGGACACTACCAACTTAACCTGAAAGTCTCTGATTCAGACCTGGTTTTAGAGCAGAGTCAATACTTTACGATTGGCAGGGCAGAAGGGGATTATCTTGATGAAATTCTAGATTTACATTATGGGGGTGAATCGGACCGAGCAATTGTGACGGCTGAAAAAGCGCTACAGCTTTACCCTGATAGCGCAGCCCTTCGCAATAATCTGGGGCTGGTACTTCGTCAAACGGGTGAGCCGGATAGAGCTACCGAAGTTCTCAATCAGGCCCTTGCTATAGATTCAGAGTTCGCCAATCCATATTATCAGCTCGGGGTTATTTATCAGGATGCCGCTGATGATCAGCGTGCGCTGAATTACTACACGAACGGTCTTAAATTGGAAAATGCGAGCGACAGCTTAAAGAGTGAGATGCACCTGAACCGGGGCGTTATTTATTACTTTGCCGAAGATTTGGAAACCGCCTATGCTGATTTTGCCAGGGCAATAGAGCTGGAACCCGCCAATACCCAGGCACTCTATAACTATGCGGTTACCGCAAGGCGACTGGAAAACTATCAGGAAGCGATAGAGCGGTTGTCGCAAGTAGCGCAAATTTGGACAGATAACTCTGATGTTTACTATCAGAGAGCCTTAAGCTATGAGGCCATAGGCGAAAAGGAATTGGCAGTTGCAGATTTACAGGAAGTGCTTGCGCTAGCTACAAATAATCATGACCTCGAGCGCGCCCAGGAAGTGCTAAGCCGCTTAGAAGAATAGTAGGGTTAGTGCGTTACTCATAGGCATCGGTTAAGTGAATTTGGCCTTAATTGGGTTGGATGAAAGGCTAGCTTGCCTTAGAGGTTTGAAAATACGCTATACTTTGCCGCTGGCAGGAGGTGACATTACTGCCTAAAGTATAGCTTTTGGAGAACCTCCTATGCCTTTAAAACCTTCTTATTTCTCTTTATTTTTTTATGTTGCTCTGAGTTTGGTAATACAGGCAGCCTGCCTGGTTCTTTTTAATCTCTCCCAGTTTGGACAAAATCCTTTTCCACAGCTGCCAGTAGCGGTGATTGTTTTCTTTGGATTGTTGTTTGTAAGCCCGCTTATGGGCCTGCTTGGCAGTGCATCTGCGAGAGAAAAGGGCTCGAGCCTCACGGTTGCGCTCATCCTGAATGCTCTCCTTTACTTACTTATTCAAAATGAGGTTCCAGGGGCGAGCTGGTACTTTTTGGCACCGCTTTTGGCTATAGGCACCGCTTTTGTTTTGCCTCGAGCCTTCCCTAAAAATGCCGCTCTCATGGCAGCTATGCTGGTGTATATCGTTTGCACTTTGCTGGCCAATTACACCTTTGATAGCTTTATCCCATTACCGCTTTATGGACTGTTAAACGTGGGTACGCTCTTTTTCGGGGTGACGTTTACGCAGCGTGACCGGGTGCATGGCTACGGCCGTAAATATGCCTATCTTATGATTGCCATAGCTGCTCTCAGTAATGTTGTGGTGGCCCTGTCTTTAGGCACATCCCTCCGCTATGTTGCTGTTGGTTTTCTGGCAATTATGCTTTCGGAAGTGGCAGATACAGAAGTGTACCAGCGCTTTATCGACCGCCGCTGGATTACCAGAGTGGCAACGTCAAATGCCGTGAGCATCCCGATTGATACCATCGTTTTTACCGTTCTGGCATTTTACGGAGAGGCTTGGGCAACGCCTGCCTGGATGCTCGAGGTCATTGTTACGGACATGATTGTTAAGCTTATCGTTGGTTTTTTGGCAGCTATTCGGGTTATAGCTAAGGAAAAGCAGCAAAGTTTAAAGGCAGTGTAAACTAGACTATGTCAAGCTTAAATATAGCAGAGCTGGTCGGAAAAGATTTGGGTAAGTCTGCCTGGTTTATCGTTGATCAAGACCGTATTCGTCAGTTTGCCGAAGTTACCGAAGATCATCAGTGGATACATATTGATGAAGCCAGGGCCAAAGCCGAAAGTCCTTATGGTACAACCATTGCACACGGTTTTTTAACGCTGTCCTTATTGAGCAAATTTGCCTTTGAACTGCGCAATTTTCCAGCAGGGGTAACGGTCATCAATTATGGTCTTGATAAGGTGCGTTTTCTCAATGCGGTAAAGGTGGGTAGTCGCATAAGAAACCATGCGGTCATTGTAGCCGCTGATCCAAATGGAGAGGGCCGCACCCTACTGAAGACCAAAAATACGGTAGAAATTGAAGGAGAAGAGAATCCGGCTATGATTGCCGAAACCCTCTCTCTGATACTTCACTAAAGCTTATTTTCAACTAAAGAAGCAATAGCCAGACTATGCGCCTCGGTGTGGGGTGCGGTTGCTACCATAAGGCCTACCGAGAGGCCGGTTGCGGTGGTACCGCAAGGAACGCTGGTAGCCGGACCAGCTAGAAAGTTAAAAAGCATGGTGTTGCGTAAAACAAGACCATTCGTTTCAAAATAAAGCTGATCGTTTTGCTCGAGGTCTCTAATTTTCCGTGGCAAAATGGCTACGGTGGGTGCCAGCACGGCATCAAAACTACGGTAGGCTTCCCAGAAACTGCGACTCATGGCCTGCTGGGCAAAACTAAGCCGCAAATAGTCTGTAGAGGGCCGACCACGAAACTCGAGGATGCGTTTGGCAACTCTGGGGTCTATGTCATCGCCTCGGGACTCGAGCATATCCTCGTATAGCGCCAGGGACTCATGGCTGGCAAAACTTCCGTACTGATTATAAAGAGCGGGTATTTCGCTGAGTTCAGGCAGGGATTTATGGATGACATCGTGCCCTAGCCCTTCGTAGAACTCGAGGGCGCGGTGAAACGCAGTTTTTACTTCTTCATCTGCCCTATCCAAGATGATATTTTCAGGCACCAGCAGGCGCAATTTTTTTGCTAATTCTACCTCAAAGGGTTTTACAGATTTAGCAGCCATGGCACGCCACAATAGCCAGGCATCTTCAACACTGCGTGTCATAGGGCCAAGGGTGTCAAGCGTGGTCGAAAGTGGGGTGGTGCCGTCCTTAGGAATACTGCCATTACTTGTTTTTAGACCCACTATGCCATTAAAACTACTTGGGATTCGCACCGACCCACCCGTATCAGAACCCAGTGCCGCGCAAGCCAAATGGCTGGCTACAGCGACCCCTGAGCCCGAAGATGAGCCTCCTGGTATGAGAGTTTCATCAAGCGCATTGCCCGGGGTACCAAAGTGGGGGTTTAAACCCAGACCAGAAAAGGCAAGTTCGGTCATGGTGGTTTTGCCTAAAAAAACCGCGCCCACGGCATCCAGTCTAGCTGCAATGGGAGCATCCTCTTTGGCAGCAGGTTTTTCTGCCAGTACTTTAGAGCCAGCAGCAGTAACCTCAGCTTCGGTATCTATTAAATCTTTTAAGGCCAGCGGTACTCCCTGGAGAGGACCAAGAGAGATACCCTTTTGAAATCGCTTTTCTGCCTCCTTGGCCTGATTCAGGGCACGTTCTGGGCTCAAGCTGCGGTAGATTTTGCCAGGCTCGAGCTTGTCAAGGTAAGCCCTGGTAACCTCAACGGGGCTTACGTCTTTATTACGGTAAGCCCGGGACAGTTCGCTAATTGTAAAATCTCTCAGGTCGGACATAGGCTAAGCATACCGTAAAGCACCCCTTACCTTGTGCTCTGATTTATGCTTTTTAGACTGGGCCTCGAGCTGCTTTGCGACAGAATTTAAAGGTCTATATGCGACTCCCGTAAAACATTTCTTAAGGAATGAACTCAGGGCAGATTCACCTAAAGGTGATAGATTTGCTAGAGTGTAGCTCGACTGTGACGACTTCGTTAGTCTAAATCATGTATTTTTGTCACAATAAGCTTAGGAAATAGATTCGCAAATAACGGAGTTTTCAATGTCTATCCAACTAAAGAATAAAACAGAAATGGAAACTGGGGTTCTATGCAACAGGAATTAAATACAAGTTTTAGTGATGTCTTGCGATTTTTGAGGCGTGGCTTACTCCTGGCTCTGCTGGTATCGCTGGTTGCAGGTGCTGCAGCTTTTATCGTAAGTACGCGCCTGCCTGCATCGTACCGGGCTGAAGCTGTAATTGTAGCTTCACGAAGTCCTGAAGTTGCTACAGGTAATGGGGGTTATCTTGCCAGCCCTCTAGATGTTCAGGTTTACCGTACGGTGGCTGAGGGTGAACAGGTTATTTTGTCTGCCATGCAAAGTGCCGGGTTTGAAGAAACAAGCCAGCGGGATATTGAAAAGTTTCGTGAAAAAATGGGCATCACCATTTCAAGTACCGGTTCCTGGAACGAACTCTCGAGCCTTATTAAAGTTGCTTACACTTCACCTTCCAGGGAGCAAGCCGCACAGGTTGCCAATGAGCTAGCAAGTGCTCTAGTGGTCTGGGATAAGAACCGTGCCAGAGAAGACCTGACCGATGCCGTGGCGTCACTCGAGCAGCAGGTGAAAAATCTGCGCCAGCAACTGGCTGCTTTACAGGCGCAAAATGCTTCACAAGTGCAAATTGATAATGTTATTGCAGACATTACTGATAGAAATGATCGTCTAACCAATCTAAATGCGCTGCTAGATACTGCCAGTTCGTATTTAAAAGTGGTTCGCCCTGCCGTGCCACCTCTTGATCAAGTTGCTCCGCGCCCAGTTTTTAATACTGCTCTGGCTATTCTCTTAGGTATTGTGTTTAGTTACGGTATATTGCTCTTAAGATCTGCGCTTGATACGCGTCTTCGTGATGTTGATGATCTTGCGCATGTTAGTGGACTACCCGTCCTTGCCAGTTTTCCAAAGCTGCCAAGCGATACCCGCAGACTACCTAACGAAGCTATCAGTTACCTCAGAACCAATCTGCTCTTTTCCATGGCAGAAGCTCAGCCTAAAGTCATCCTGGTAACAAGCTCGAGTGCGTCTGAAGGTAAATCAAGCGTGTCACTGAGCCTTGCAGAAAGTTTCGTAAGAAATAACTACCGTACCCTACTTGTTGATGCAGATTTACGCAAACCTGTTATTGCCTCTGAGTACCGCATTAGCCAGGACAGAAAAGTGACCCCGCTGGAAAGATGGCTGCGCAACCCTTATGGTCCCAATCAACCTGCCATTATTCCTATTGGTGGTCGTTATACGCTTAATGTCATTCCTAGTTTTGAGCCTACTGCTCAGGCAGCCGAACTGCTCAGTGCCGGTTTCCGTGAAAGTTTAGATAGCTGGCGTAAGGAATATGACGTTATTATCATTGATTCTGCACCTGTTCTGGCAGTGGCTGACACACTTACCATTGCGCCTCTTTGCACAGGTACGCTGGTGGTTGCCAACCAACAAAAAACCGATCGCCGTCAGGTTCGCTCAATGGTTGAATTGTTAAAACGTATTGGGGTTCGCATGATGGGTGTTGTTGCAACCCATGTATCGCGTGAAGCCAGTCAGGGTACAGGTTACGGCTACGGCTACGGCAATATCGATGAAACGGAACTGAAGAAAACCGTTATTCCAGAAGCAGTAACGGCTACAAAACTAACAAACTCAGGCCGTTAAAGAATTACTCAACTTATAAAGAGGGCGCAATCGCCCTCTTTTTCTTTTTTAACCTTTTAGTAGGTAAACAGTTAGGCTCGAGCGTTGAGCAGACCTACTTTATCCGTTTTTTCCCAGGGGAATTCCGCGCGGCCAAAGTGACCATAGCTGCTACTTGCGGTGTAAATGGGTCGGCGTAAATCAAGCTGTTCAATAATGGCTGCTGGCCTTGCGTCAAACATGGTACTTACCAATTTACTGAGCGCCTCATCTGACATTACCCCGGTGCCAAAACTATCAATATACATACCTACAGGTCTGGCTACCCCAATCGCATAAGCAAGTTGAATCTGACAGCGTTTGGCTAATCCGGCTGCGACAAGATTTTTGGCGATGTAGCGCGCATAGTAGGCAGCACTTCTGTCAACTTTGGTAGGGTCTTTACCGCTAAACGCGCCACCCCCATGTGGTACTGCACCACCGTACGTATCCACAATGATTTTCCTGCCAGTCAGACCAGCATCTCCTTGCGGGCCGCCTATGACAAAACGCCCTGTCGGATTGATAAAAAAGACGGTTTCGTCGCGGAGCATAGTTTCAGGAATGACTTTTCTGATCAGGTGTTCTTCAATGTCTTTGCGGACTTGCTCGAGGCTTATTTCATCGTCATGCTGCGCTGATATAACCACGGTTTTGACAAAGAGGGGCTGATCCCCTTCATAGGCAATGGTTACTTGCGCTTTGCCGTCCGGTCTTAGGTAGGGCAGGGTTTGGCTTTTGCGGAGTTGCGCCAGTGCCTGAGTAAGTTTATGTGCCAGTGAAATAGGCAGGGGCATAAGCTCTGGAGTTTCATCGGTAGCGTAGCCAAACATTAGACCCTGATCGCCTGCTCCTACAAGATCATAGGCATCCCCTGAGCTTGATTCGGTAGCGGCATTGACTCCCTGAGCAATATCTGGTGACTGTTCGTTTATCGCAACCAGAACGGCACTGTAGTCAGCATCAAACCCGTAGGTGCTCTTGGTATAGCCAACTTCACTTACTGCGCGTCTAACAATGGCCTGAATATCCACATAGCCCTGGCAGCTTATTTCTCCAGAGACAAGTGCTAGCCCTTTACTAAGCATCGTTTCGCAGGCAACCCTTGCCATAGGGTCCGTCATCAAAATAGCATCAAGCACACTATCACTAATGCGGTCAGCCAGCTTATCTGGATGACCCTCGGTGACAGATTCGGCAGATATGAGTTTCATAGTTCTCCTTTAGGAAGACTTTCGCAAAAATCAGCATAACAGGAGCAAAAATAGTTTGTTTACGGTATTAGTAACAATTCTCAGTTATTGTCCAGAGTTTTTTACATATAATGCTTTAGTCATAGCTGCTAAAAGCAGTTTGGCTTGTTTAGGTAAGGCGTGGGTGCACACTTAAACAATACGGATGAAGGATTAGGGAATGTCGGTGAAATTTACGGGGTTAAATGTTGGTTTATTTGTTGACACGCAAAATCTGTATTACTCTGCTAAGACGATTATCAATAAACAGGTTGATTATGAAAAGTTGCTAGGGCTTGCGGCACAAAACCGCTTGATTCAGCAAGCCAATGCCTATGTTATTGAGCGAGAAGGTGCTAATAATGCCTTTGGCTTTGTCACCAAACTATCTGCCCTTGGGTACCGGGTAAAACGTAAAAAGGTGCGCTATTTGCAAACGGCTGAAGGCGGTCACACTGCCATAGATGGTGACTGGGATATGGGCATGGCTGCCGACATTGTGAAAGCCTGGGACTATCTTGATGTTATTGTGTTAGCCAGTGGCGATGGGGATTTTGTGCCGCTTCTAGAATTGGCTCAGGCACGAGGTCGCCGTGTGGAAGTGGTTGCCTTTAAGGATACAGCCCATCAGGATTTGCTGGATTTAGCGGATGGTTTTATCAACTTGGCAGATGAGAAAGACGCATTTGTAACGCGAGAATAGCTTTCTTTTTTTATTTCGCCTTGGGTTAAGTTTTTAAAATCTTTTGGTCCTCGAGTCATTCGCAGCGAGACCGTAAAGCCTTATGCCGAGAAACCTCCTGAGAGTTTTCAAGAGGTTTGACGTTTGTCCCTATACTTCCCATTGAGAAAATCCTTTTAACTTCTTGCTTGCAAGTTGATAAGAAATGTGTTTTACTAACTTTTACTGCAAAGTTGCGGTGCTTATCAGGAGCGACGTAGGGAACTGGCCCAGCGATGTCGCAGCAACCAATCTTCATATAGATAGGTGCTAAATCCAGCCAGAAGCAATAGCTAGGATAGTGCGCTTTTGGAAAGATAAGGAGGTCACTATGATCGCTGGAGACAGGCGAAGTCAAACCCAACAACGAATGTTTTAGGCGGTAGTGCCGTGAGTAGCTTTAGAGTTGCTCGAGCCGTGCTATCGCTGTAGAAGTACCTAGTAATGAGTACCTAGTACAAATCTTTACTTTCAACTAGGTACTAAATCGTTTCATTCAAAATTGCTGCACACTTAAAAAACTTAAAAGGAGAAATTTATGGCCTACCGTTTTGAAACTCTGCAAATTCATGCTGGTCAAGAAGAAGTTGAAGCAACCACCAAGTCAAGGGCTGTACCTATTTATCAGACTTCAGCCTACAATTTTGATGACGCTGACCATGCTGCCAGACTGTTTGCCTTGCAAGAATTTGGAAATATTTATACCCGCATCATGAACCCAACCAATGATGTGTTAGAGAAGCGCATTGCTGCACTCGAGGGTGGGGTAGCGGCACTCGCAACTGCCTCAGGGCACGCTGCCGAGTTTTTAGCCATTACCAATCTGGCCGATGCTGGCGACAACATTGTCTCTTCGCCCAACCTCTATGGTGGCAGTCTGAATATGTTCAAAGTTACCCTGCCGCGCCTTGGTATCAATGTCAAATTTACGTCTTCTAAAGATGACCCCGAAGAGTTTGCTGCCCTGATAGATGACAAAACCAAAGCTGTCTATGTCGAGTCTATTCCTAACGCCTCGCTGGCTTTGCCTGATCTTGACGGTATAGCAAAAGTAGCTCATGAAAAAGGGGTAGCTGTACTGGTTGATAACACCTCTGCTATGGGGGGCTATCTTTATAAACCCATTGAGCACGGGGCTGATGTGGTGATTCACTCAGCAACGAAATGGATAAATGGTCATGGTACCGGCATAGGTGGGCTTCTTGTGGACGCTGGTAGCTTTGACTGGAATTCGCCTCGCTACCCCGGGTTTAGTCAGCCCAATGCCAGCTATCATGGTCTAGTGATTGGGGATGTGTTTGGCGTGAAGGGTCCATTTGGCAATATTGCCTTTGTTATTCGGGCACGGGTTGAGGGTCTTCGTGATCTGGGCGCTGCGATGGCGCCGCAAAATGCCTTCCTTTTCTTGCAAGGTTTAGAAACCTTATCACTAAGGGCAGAGCGGCACATGGAAAACACTGAAAAACTTGCTTCCTGGCTTGCTGAGCAGCCAAACGTAGTTTCGGTACATCACCCCAGTTTGCCAAGTAGTCCTTATCATGCCAGAGCTAAAGCACAATTTCCAAAGGGGGCAGGTAGCATCATCACTTTTGAACTCGAGGGTGGGCGTGACGCTGGTAAAGCCTTCCTGAACAATGTCAAACTGGCCTCGAGGCTGGTCAATTTAGGGGATGCGAAGACTTCGGTAACACACCCGGCCAGTACTACCCATTCTCAGCTCGATGAGGCAGGGCTCAAGGCAGCTGGTATTGGTGCTGGTACTGTGCGAGTCTCGGTGGGTATTGAGCATATTGATGACATTCTGGAAGATTTTGCCCAGGCATTAGAAAAAGCCAAGCAGCCTGTGGCAGCATGAGCTAATGTCGCAAACTGCGCTTCTTATTATTGATGTGCAAAAGGGAATAGATCACTACAGCTGGGGTAGGCGAAACAACCCTGATGCTGAGAGCAAGATCAAAACCCTTTTGCAGCAGTGGCGTGAGCATGAGTGGCCAATTATTCATGTTCAGCATGTATCCACCGAACCCCAGTCAAGCTATAGGCCGGGGCAGGTGGGCTGCGAGTTTAAAGATGAAGTAAGGCCGCTCGAGTCTGAAATGGTTATTCAAAAAGCGACAAATAGTGCCTTTATTGGTACCCATTTAGAGGACATTTTGCGAGCAAAGGGCATTACTGAGCTGGTCATTACCGGCATGATTACCAATAATTCTGTTGAAGCGACGGCGCGCATGGCTGGAAATCTTGGCTTTGCGACCGTTGTCGTCGAAGATGCTACTGCTACCTTTGACAAAGAAGACATAAGAGGGTGTTGGCACCCGGCAGAGCGCGTTCACGCTCTGTCTCTGTCAAATTTGCAGGGGGAGTACGCCCGTATTTTAAGCACCGAGCAGGTTCTCGAGCACCATCTTAAGGAGCTAAGTTATGTCGGATTATGAGTTTGATACCTTGCAGCTTCACGCTGGTCAGGAGGGTTCTGACCCCAGTACGCGTGCCAGAGCTGTTCCTATCTATGCAACCAGCAGCTTCACCTTTGATGATGCAGATTTTGCCGCTGATGTTTTTTCGGGTAAGCAGCAAGGTAATCAGTACGGGCGGATGCATAACCCGACGGTGCAGGCGTTTACAGATCGGCTGGTGGCACTCGAGGGGGGTACAGGAGGTGTTGCGCTTAGTTCTGGTCAGGCCGCCACAACTACAATTCTCTTTTCTTTGGCACGTCCCGGCAGTAATTTTGTCGTTTCCAAGGAGCTGTTTGGGGGTACCTTTGCCGTTGCCAGAAAATTACTCGAGCCCTGGGGCTCGAGCTTTATAGCGGTTGAACCCAGTCCTGAAGCGGTTGCGGCAAAGATTGACGAAAATACCGTCGGGGTCTGGGTGGAGTCCATTGCTAACCCAAGTTGCTCTGTGCCAGATATTGCGGCGATCGCTAAGCTGGCTCATGCACAGGGCGTGCCGCTTATCGTTGACAATACCTGGGGCTGTGGTGGCTATATCTGTCAGCCGATAGCCTTGGGAGCAGACATTGTGATGCACTCTGCTACCAAGTGGATTGGTGGACACGGTACCTTTATTGGGGGTGCTGTGATTGATGCGGGGTCATTTGTTTGGTCTGAAGAACGTTTCCCAGCCTTTCATAAAAAGGATCCCAGAGGGAAGACCTATCTTGATAAAGGCGGGGTTGCGCCCTTTGCTGCCAGAGCTTACGATTTAGGGCTATTTACTATGGGTATGACCCTGTCGCCCCACTCAGCTTTTCTGGGGCTTCAAGGGCTCGAGACCCTCTCGTTACGTGTGCAGCGGTCCTGCGATAGCGCGCTCGAGCTTGCAACCTGGTTAGAAAAGCAGCCAGTGGTAAAGCGTGTTATTTATGCAGGTTTGCCCTCTCACCCCTCCCATGAAGTTGCCAAGCGAACCCTGCAACATGGCTTTGGTGCAGTCATCAGCTTTGAAACGCAGGATCTTGAAACAGCTAAGTCTTTTCTTGATAATGTCAAACTTGCCTCGCACCTTGCCAATATTGGGGATGCCAAAACCGTTGTCATTAATCCCTGGACGACTACGCATGCCAGTCTCTCCGAAGAGGCCAGACGTGCTGCTGGCGTAAGCCCTGAACTGATTCGTTTAAGTGTTGGTTTAGAAAGTGTAAATGACTTAAAACAGGACTTTGCCCAGGCACTGACTCGAGTTAAGGTGGCCTAATGCTCACGCGAACGCTCAGTCATGAAACCTGGGGTGACCATGCTGCGCTGATTGCCCGCTCTGAAGGTGACGGTGCAGGAAGTGTCGGCAAGGTTATTCCGCAGGTCTGTGATGTGGCAAGTAAAGATAACCCCCTCGAGCTTCACTACGGAGAAAAGCTCGAGCAAGTGGTGGTTGCCTATGAAACCTACGGTGAACTAAATAGCCGTGGTGACAATGCCATTCTTATCTGTCATGCCCTGACAGGCTCAGCTCACGCTGCCGGTATTTATGAGTCAGATGGCGTGCCCGGTTGGTGGGACCCTCTGATTGGCCCCGGTAAGCCCATAGATACCACCAAATACTTTGTGATTTGTAGCAATGTCTTAGGGGGTTGTTACGGAACCACCGGGCCAGTTAGCATTAGTCCCAGGACAGGCTTTCCTTATAGGCTCGAGTTTCCCCGTTACACCGTCAGAGATATGGTCGAGGTGCAAAAACGACTGGCTGACCACCTGAATGTGACTTCCTTTGCCTCAGTTATTGGTGGGAGCATGGGCGGGATGCAGGTTTTAGAGTGGCCGCTTATGTACCCGGATAGGGTTCGCTCGATCATTCCTATCGCGATTGGGGCAAGGCACTCTGCCTGGGCTATTGGGCTAAATGAAGTTGCCAGACGTGCCATTACCAGTGACCCAGGCTGGAAAGAAGGAAATTATGCCCCAGATGAGCAACCTGAATCGGGTCTGGGGCTAGCTAGAGCTATTGCTATGCTGTCTTATCGTAGTTTTGATTCACTCGAGGCCAAGTTTGGTCGGCAGCGTGTGGGGGCGACAAGGGATCTTTTGGGGGTAAGTTTTGAGATTGAGTCTTATCTTTCCTATCAGGGTGTAAAACTGGTCAAACGCTTTGACGCCAATACTTATCTTTACATTACCAAAGCCATGGATGACCATGACATTACAGAGGGTAGAGGTAGACTCTCGACGGTGCTGAAGAAAATTAAGCAAAAGGCGCTGGTGATGGGGATTAGTTCAGACGTACTTTACCCGGAAACTGAGCAAAAACAACTTATGGAATATCTGCCTGATGCCAGCTATGCACGCATAAACTCGCCGCATGGTCACGATGCTTTTTTGATTGAGTTTCCCCAGCTTGCCGTGAGACTGCGGCGTTTTTTGGAGGGTCTTTAAGCTGTATACTGAATTATAGTGGTTTTAGACAAGCTTATGTCAGCCGAAGATTTTCTGAATGTTCAGGAAGAGGGCTACCGCTTCGAACTATTAAAAGGGGAAGTCATTCAGATGTGAGCAGCAGGACATGAACATGGTCGCATCGTGATGAATATTGCGATTCCATCAGGGGCATTTATCAAGCAACAAAAACTTGGTGCTATTTATGCGGCTGAAACAGGATTTGTGCTAGAAAGAGACCCTGATACCGTTCGCGCCCCAGACATTGCTTTCGTTAAGCAAGAAAGACTCGAGCATGTTAAGGCCAAGGGCTTTTTCCCTGGTACCCCTGATATTGCTGTCGAGGTCATTTCGCCTGGTGATAGCTATATAGATGCGGAAGAAAAAGTGGCTACGTGACTTAATGCTGGTACAGACCTGGTTCTGGTCGTAAACCCTAGAAATAAAACAGTAAATGTCCACCGTAGAAATCAGGATATTCAAATTCTGGCAGAAGGAAATAGTTTAGCGCCTCAGGAACTTCCAGGCTGGCAACTGCTCATTAGTGATATTTTTGAGTAACTAGGCAGCTTCGCTTAGTTTCGAGCCGGCCATGAGCAGACCGAGCTTCTCGGCGGTGGCTTCCTCTTGCGATAATTCACCCATAATCTGACCCTCAAACAGTACCAGTATGCGGTCACTTAAACTCATAACCTCATTCAAGTCTGCTGAAACCAGTAAAACGGCTAAACCCATATCTCGAGCTTTAACAATTTGCTTATGGATAAACTCAATTGCACCAATATCAACCCCCCTGGTGGGTTGAGCTGCAATAAGAACGTCAGGGTGACGCTCGAGTTCTCTGGCAACGATCAGTTTCTGAGCATTCCCGCCCGAGTAGCTACCAGCTAAGACATTGGGTGAAGAAGGTCTAACATCGTAATCGCTAATGATGGTTTTGGCATGATCTTCAATTTTCTTTTCATCCAGAAAGCCCAATTGTACGGCATAAGGTGCCTTGTGGTGATCGCCTAAAATGGCATTCATTGAGGCGGTAAAGGTTTCCACCAGACCCCTTTCATAGCGGTCTTCGGGTATGTGGCTTAAGCCTTCCTCACGGCGTTCTCTAGCAGATTCCCTGGTGACATCTCGGCCCTCGAGGTAAATCGTGCCACCATCTGCCTTGCGCAATCCGGCAATGCACTCCACGAGTTCCGTTTGACCATTGCCCTCAATACCTGCAATGCCGACAATCTCACCCGCACGCACCTCAAAAGAGACATGATTGACGACAGGTTTTTGCTTGGCAGGGTTAATCACAAGCAGATCATCTATTTTGATCTGTACCCCTTTTGGCTTAGCGGGTTCTTTATCGACTCGCAAGATGACTTCGCGACCGACCATCATGTTAGCGAGCTGGCGCTGATTGGTGTCTTCACGATTTACCGTGCCAATCATCTGACCATCTCGCATGACGCTCATGCGGTCACAGATTTCCATCACTTCATCAAGCTTATGGCTAATAAAGATAACAGCATTGCCTTTTTCGGCAAAGTCACGAATGAATTTAAATAGCCCTCGGGTTTCCTGTGGTGTCAGAACTGCGGTAGGCTCATCCATAATCAGGATTTTTACGCCGCGGTAAAGCGTTTTTAAGATTTCTACCTGTTGCTGTAGACCTACCGGGAGGTCTTCAATTTTGGTATCTGGACTTATCTCAAAGCCAAACTGCTGAATGAGTTCTGCTGTTTTGGTTCGAGCCTTGCCATAGTCTAGCGCGACGCCCTGCATGGGCTCAGAACCAAGCACCATATTTTCAGCGACGCTCAAGGGCTCAACCAGCATAAAGTGCTGGTGCACCATACCAATACCAAGCTTGATGGCATCTTTGGGGTTGCGAAAGCTAACAGGTTGACCATCTATGGTGATGCTGCCTTCATCGGGTGCTTGAAGTCCGTAGAGGATTTTCATAAGGGTAGACTTACCCGCACCATTCTCACCGATAAGGGCATGAACCTCACCCCAGTTGACTTCAAAATTAACCCGGTCGTTTGCCAGCACCAGCGGAAACCGCTTGGTAATGTTTTGCATGTCTACTGCTTTCGCCATAAGGCTAGTATACCCAGTTTGAATTCACTTGAGAAACGCTCCTATGAGCGAGCAGGGTGTAGGTTATTATGAGCTCGAGCATGGAGGCAAAAGCATGATTAGGCAAAAACAAGAAGAAGTGCAGGCTTTTTTAAAGGAACAGGGTTGGGACGGCTGGTTGATTTATGATTTTAGAGGCACGAACCCTTTTGCTACAAAGGTTTTTAACCATGGCGCCACAATTTTGTCACGGCGCTGGTTTATCTGGATTCCCGCGCAAGGTGACATTAAGATACTGGTTCATGATATAGAGTTTGGCTCCTTTCCAAGGTTGGGTTTTGAAGTATTTAAATATAATGGGCGGGAATCTCTGGGGCTCGAGCTTTCCAAGTTACTCGGTGGCGCAAACCGTATTGCTATGGAATATTCCCCTATGGCGAATAACCCCTATGTGTCAAAGGTAGATGGGGGAACCCTCGAGCTTATACGTTCGTTAGGGGTTGAAGTTGTAAGTTCGGGTGATTTGCTGCAACTCTTTTTAGCCTGGACACCCGAGCAACTGGATAATCACCTTAAAGCAGCCGCGGTATTGACGGAAACCAAAGACAAGGCCATTGCCTATATAAGGCAGCACATTAGTGAGGGTACGCCGCTTAATGAATATCAGTTGCAGCAGTACATGAATGATTTTATTGAGTCGCAGGGCATGGACCCAGGTCATGCGCCCATTATTGGCTTTGGTCCGGGGGGGGGAGACCCGCACTATGTTCCCGCTAAGACAGGGTCAAAGGTTTTGGAGCCCGGCGACGCTATTCTGATGGATTTATTTTGCAAAGCACCTGGCGATAATCCTTTTGCTGATATTACTTGGATGGCGCACTACGATACGCCAACAGAGCGGTTTATGAAGGTTTTTAATGCGGTTTTAAAGTCGCGTGATACTGCGGTTGAGTTACTGCAAAACCGCCTTTCACAGGGCAAACTTGTCAGAGGCTACGAGGTTGATCTCACTACTCGTAAAGTTCTGATTGATGCTGGTTACGAAGCTAATCTCAAGCACCGCACCGGACACAGTCTCGGTAATGTGACAACGCATGGTGAAGCAGCCCATTTTGACGGCTTTGAAACGCTTGATGAACGGGCGGTTTTACCCGGTATTGGCATTACTATAGAGCCGGGTGTTTACTTTGATGATTTTGGGGTGCGCAGCGAGATCAATGTTTATGCCAAAGCTGATGGTGTTGACATAACCACAGCACTGCAGACGGTTATAGATATTGTTTAACCCCTGGCAAAGTTAGATATGACTGTTCTTTACGGCCCACCAGCAGAGACCCTCGAGCTTCTTCTTGATGACCCAGATAATCATGAGTTTGCTTCGGCGCGTGATTTGCTCAAAAATTTGTCGGGCGAGCAAGCAGCTCAAAGCGTTGCAGGCTTGCCCTACACTATTGCCGAGATACTGGCTCATATGAACAGTAACCTTTACTTTAATCTTGAATTGATTGCCTCGAGTTCTCCTGAAACATTTGTCAACCCCTATGAAAATTGGCCAAAGGTGAATGTGTCGGACTGGTCAGAATTGGTTGAGAGCTTTTTATCAGGACTAGATAGGGCAAAAGCCATGGCTAGAGAAAGCGATTTAAACCGCATCCTTTTTCCTGCAACAAAAGCTGAGCCTGCCTGGACACTGGGTTACAAACTTGCTATGAGTGTTGCCAAACATAATGCCTACCATTTTGGACAAATTGGGCTTTTGCGCCGACTCTTAGGAGTGTGGCTAAACAACAGTGCAAATACCTGATTCCTTTGCTCGAGCAGCTTACAGGCGAGACGAGAAATTAGCCAAAGTCTGGCTCGAGTCTCTTCCCGAGTGGCTCGAGCAGCTCTTATATGATTGGCAACTCGAGCCAGATGGCGAAACGATCTATGCCTCACTCAGTATTATTTTTCCGGTCAGACAGACAAATAGGCCCTTAGTTCTGAAATTTGCCTGGCCAGATGAGGCGTCTCGCTATGAAGCGCTGGCGCTGGAAAGCTGGCGGGGTAAGGGAGCGGTCAAGCTTTTTGCCCAGCGTGCTGACTCTAGTGCTTTGCTACTCGAGCGTTTGGACAAGTCCCGGTCACTTGAAACCCTATTTCCTGACCAGGCTTTAGACGTTGCTGCTGGACTTTACAAACGACTATGCATAGCTGCGCCTGACCGTTTACCTGAGCAAGAAAGGAGGGTTGAGCAGATGCTTCCCAAGATGAAAATGAGATGGGCAGCGCTGGCAGAGCCCTTTCCGAAACTTTGGTTGGGTAAAGCCATTGGTCTGGCGCTCGAGCTACAAATACCAGAACGACCTGTACTGGTTAATTACGATCTACACCACGGTAATGTTTTAGCCTCGAGCCGGGAACCCTGGCTGGTTATTGATCCAAAAGTTCTAAAGGCTGACCCAGAATTTGGCATTGCTCAGCTGTTCTGGTATCACCTCGAGCTAAAAGACAAATCCTTACTGGTACAGCGTCTGGACAGATTTATTGAGCTGTGTCAGTTAGATAAGCCCAAGGCCTATGTCTGGACGTTTATCCGCTGTCTTGACTACTGGCTCTGGGCTCTGAGTGTTGGCTTAACGGAAGACCCTGTAAGATGCCAGGCTTTGAGCGAAGAACTGGTAAACAAACTCAACAAATAGGATTACGTCTTTACCAAATCATCCTCTATAAAATTCTGAATAATTTCGGTCATGGAAGCGTCGGGTTCAAAGCCAAGCTCGAGTGCCCGCCTGGCCGTAAAACGACTGGGCCAGGAACCCACAATTTGTTGAATGAAATGACTATGTTGCCAGACAATACGGTCTACAACTGCTTTGCCTGAGATTTCCTCGAGGCTAGTAACCATATCTTGAACTGAGACCGTGATACCGGGTAGTGAGAGGGTACGGTGGCTACCGAGCAGGTCAGTATCCATGTCCAGTGCTTTTACCGCTGAGCGGATGGCCTGCCTGGGGGAAAGTATCCAGAGTTTGGTATCACCTGTCACCGGGCAAATAGCTTCTTGTCCCTGCAAGGGCTCACGGATAATTGAACTGGCAAAGGTAGAGGTTGCTGCATTTGGCTTGCCAGGACGCACTACGATGGTAGGGAAACGCAGGATAATGCCATCAATAAAGCCCTTACGGGAATAGTCATTGATAAGGAGTTCGCATATAGCTTTTTGTGCCCCGTAAGAGCTTTGCGGGGTTGGTGCGGTATTGTCTTCAATAATCTCAGGCATATCGCCACCAAAGACGGCAATAGAACTGGCAAATAAGAACTGCGGTGGTTTGTTTAGTTTACGGCAGACCTCGAGCAAGGCTTCTGTTGCGTGCAGATTGATCTGCATGCCCAGGTCAAAGTTCTGCTCGGCCTCACCACTTACAATGGCTGCCAGATGAATAATGACATCAGTGTCTGGCAAAATGAGCTTTTCTAAGGTTGTTGGCTGACTTATATCTCCAGTGATTTGCTCGAGCCGCTCATCAGCTTCAAGATTAGCCTCAAACCTGTCAAATACTAGCAGTTTGCTGATGGCCTGTCCCTTTATGTCACCTTTTTCCAGCAGAGCCTTTGTGAGCTTCTGTCCTAAAAAACCTGCACCACCTAAAATAACAACTCGCATTGTTTTTCACCTACAATCTGGCATTTGAAATGACGTTTTGCCTGCTTATCCAGAAAAACCACAGCGCTCCAGGAACGAGAATCAGTGTCGCTAAACCTAGAAGAATGGTCTGAATACCAAAAGCGTCTAGGGCGCGACCAACAATAAGTGCACCAATAGCGCCTGTTAGGGTAAAGAGAGCGAACTCAGTGGCAAAAATCCTCCCGCTGATATGTCTGGGAGCCTGCTGTAAAAGAAGCTGCGTTGAAAAAGTCCAGACAATGCCGCCACCCAAACCCCGGAACAAAATGCCAAAGAGCGTGGTCCCAAATGTAAACAAGGGCATAACGATTAAATAACCTATACTGATCATGACATAGCCAATCAGGATGGCAAATCGGAGGGCTCGAGTTTTATCCCCCGTGATATTTCGGGCAATAATTGGTCCAATGCCCGAGCCTAAACCTGTCATCATAAACATGAGCCCCAGACTGATTCCGCCGCCTACCCCAATGCTAAACACACGTTCAGAAATAGCGACTTCGACGATTTCAAAAGTTGAACCTGCCAGCAGGGCAACCATGGCTTTATGGCAGGCTGTAACCAGCACCTGACGGTTCTTGCTAAGGAACTCGAGCCCTTCGACATACTGACGAAAAAAGGCACTGAAACTGCGAGAATGCTCTGGGCTATCATGGGGCTTAAGCCGAATTCTAGAAATAAATACCGCCGATACCAGAAAGGTGAGAGCATCTATCACAAAGGCTGGATAAATTCCCCAGGTTCCTGAGACCAG
>JAGQHN010000004.1:32111-93386 GCA_020431825.1 Trueperaceae bacterium
TCCCCCGATAGCTGCACCCAGCGACAGCATAACCGACCAGGTAGAAGCGCTGATGGCGTTTGCTGTTCCCACCTCATTATCAGCAACCAGATCGGGCAAAATTGCCGTGCGGGTTGGGGTAAAAAAGCCACTGATAGAAAACTGAACAGCAGTAAGCGCATATAACAGCCAGAGGTCACCAACATCACGGACAAACAAAAAACCCAGAAGGGTTATGGCCCTCGTTATATCTGTAATTATCAAAATATACTTGCGGTTAAAACGGTCAGCCACCACGCCAGCAATGCTACTTACCAGAAATGGGGCCAGCATGCGAACAACGAAAAGGCTACTAACCGCTAGGCCAGATTTACTCAACGTAGCGATAAGCGTGGCAGAGGCAATCAGATTAAACCAGTCGCCCAAAAGACTGACGACCTGACCAAGCCAGAGGTTTCTAAAATTGGCATTTGAACGGATAAGCTGGACGTAGCCGACCGGTTTTGGTGATGACAAGGTGCACCCCTAGGGAAAAGATGTTAAGACCGTAGTTTTACACACTTATCCGCTGCCCAATTGATTCTTGCTTACTTAGCGACGCCTTGCACAAATCTCAAGTACAAAGCAGCTCTCTTAGGGTTCTGAAAGATAAAAATGAACAAGCCCCGATTCTTGATACCGCAAGGTGGGGCTTGTTTGGGATTATGTACTTAAAATTTACAGGCTGTGGCTTTCGAGAGTCTTACTTTTACCATTCAATTTCGATGTCATCTTTGCTAGCCATAGCCGATTCTAAGAGCTTGAGTAGCTCAGCATCTGCGCCCTGTTCGCGAAGAACCTCGAGCATAGCCCTATTTAGCCAGTAGTTATTATCCTCAAGGCTTTCTTCCTCGAGCTGGTCTCTTAAAAACTGTAACTGCGCTTCTGTTATTTCGCCGATGGTTTCGCTGGTGTCCTTATTTTTTAGTGTAATCATGATTTACTCCCAAGACTTTTGACTATTCTAGCCTGCATTTACCTTCCACTTGTGATAATGGAAAAGATTTAGGTGGTGCTATCATCCTGATAGATGATGCAATTAACGGATTGTTTACCTGTCCATATTGGTTGTTTTCTAATCTCTTCGACATTTCATCTGTTGACGCTAAACCATTACCAAGAGTTACATGAATAAAAAAGAGCTAGCCTTTTTAGGCTAGCTCAACGTTTGCAGCTTCTCTTCCTTGATTACAGCGTTTTGGCATACCAATCAAGTACGGGTTTAGCATCTATGGCAAAACTGTAGCCCAGGGTTTTCCAGAACCGTTCTGCACGGTGATTTTGTCCGTAAATGCTGGCGAGCAGGCGCTTAACCTGACCTCTTAAGCGGGACTCGAGGTTATTTACAAAGTGCCTACCTAGCCCTTTACTCTGCAAAGATTCAATGATGAGTAGTAAATTGACCGTGCCGTCTCCTGCATCTGGGTAGTCGAGCTTATAGTCAAGATAACCTACAATTTGACGACCGGTTTGCGGGTCAATGATGTCTGAGCAGGTATCCTGGTCTGGGGCAAAGAGAAGCTCGGTGAATCTCCGCTTGTCTAAAAAGGCAGCCTCGAGTTCTCCTCTGACTTCAATGACTGACGGGTCAGGTATTGAAATAATCTCAAAATATCTTGGTGCGGCGCAGTACACCTTATGAACAAGCTCAGCGTCTTCAGGGTTTGCCGGGCGACTAAACTCACTAGGTACAACTGCGTTAGGTACATCTGTTGTCATAACGCAATCCATGTTTTCCATTTTCTTTAGTATAACCCCGTGAGCCTTTCTCATGCTTTAACAGAAATCACAAAAAGCGAAAAGTTAAGACTGTCCGTTTTGACAAAGAGTGAAATAAATTGCATATTAGAGAGAGTTACGCCTAATGGAGAAATGCTTTTTGGCTCGGAAACAAGGATTGTGAGAACTTATCTCAGAAATGATCATGAATTAATTTTATGTATTACTGCATAAAGTTACATTTGATTTTGCAGACTAAAAAAGTAAAAGAGAGCCCAATAGCTGGACTCTCTCAGAATCTATGGCTGGTAGTTCTTAAGGGATTTCACTGACTTTAACCATTGAGAATTGCATGGGGATGGTTGAGAACAGATCAAGTTCGGTGCCGCTGCTCTGGAAGACGCTAACTTCTAAAAAATCGCCCGCGGAGAGCTCGAGCATCCCGCTTAAAGACTGACTGGTAGAACTGCCCGTTACAGGTGTTTTGGTGTCGCTTAGTTGCGTCAAGGTGCCATTTTTAAGAACCGTAAGTAATCTATCACCAGTGCCGTTCGTTTCCCAGGCAATCAGGGCATTAATCTGGTAAATGCCAGCTTCGGGAACGGTTAAGCGTGTGTTATTGGTCGCATTATCATGGAAGCCGCCAATATCAAAAGACTCAGCATTCCAGTTGACTTTGCGCACACTATTATTCGGGATAGCCTGATTGCTTACCAACCCTGCGCTTACGGCAGGTTTTGCACTCATGCTGGCAATAGCTGCTTCATTCGCATCTATGGCAGCTTTGGCTGCGTCAAAGTTGGCGCCGATAGCGTTAAACAGCGCATTGAATCCGTCTGCGGAAACTTCATCTCCGGCTTGAAAATTGCTGCTTATTGGGCTAAAACTAACGGCTAGAGTCCAGATGCTAAAACCAAGCGCGAGCGCAAAAACAAGGGTTCTAAGGGTAGTTTTCATAGCTTTCTCCTTTTAATTTCCAAATAGACAAGAATTGAAGGTGGATGAGTTAAATGTGCAGTTTGCCAGGCTAGTGCTGCCAGTGCTAAAGCTCAGAGCTTGGGCTTCAAGTGGGTTGCTTGCCAAGTCTTGAGCACCTGTTGAAATGCTAACGCTGTAGGTTGTAGCAGCAGCTAGATCACTGTCAGGGTTACAGGTAAGCTTGTCGCCAGCGCCATTCCAGCTAAAACTGCAAGCTACTGTGGGACTAAAACTTAGGGCTGCCTCGGTGGTTGCCTGATTCATGGCTTCGGAAAAGGTAAAACTCAAATTTGCATTTAACGCGACGTCGGCGGCACCATTGACTGGGCTCGAGCTTATCAGGCTGGGCGGAAGTGTATCTTCTGTGCTGGCTTGCGGTGTGGCGCTTACAGGAGCTGTTTTGGCTGAGATATTTCCTGTTTCATCCTCGGCCTCGAGGGCGAAAAAGTAGCTTTGTCCGTTGGTCAATCCAGTAACGGTGAATTTGCTTTCATTGGTATTTGCGATGCTACTCAAATTGCTGTTGCTTGTACCCTGGTAAATAATGTAACGCTTAAAGTCAGTTTCGCTGTTTGCTGTCCAGCTTAGGCTTACCTGGGTATCTCCGGCTTGCGCCGTCAGGCCGTTTGGCACAGCCGGGGCGGTGGTATCTGTCTGAGGTGCCTTTTGGCTTGTACAGGCAGCCAATAGCGTAAGTGTCAGACAGATAAGGGTGAGTAAAGCGATCCTTTCTTTCATCTTCACCTCCTTGGTGATGTCTTAAGTGTGCAAAAGAAAGCGTTACAGCAGCGTTATAAGGAAGAGAGGTTAGCTTCTCAGGACTATATTCTCAGGGCTATAACGCAAAGCTCTGAGAAGCTCCTAATTTGGGTTTATTTCTTTCGGATAGGGAGTGTTTATTTTTGAGTGGGTGTAAGCCTGATAAGCCCAGTTCTTCCTGAAAAGAATGGGCCTTCAATTTTTGTGATTTGTGAGCGATTAAGCTAGGGTTAGCTTATAAGCGTCTTACTTTCTTAATGCCAAACCGTTAAACGCCTTGAACAATCGATACTTATGGGAGTTATCTAGCGTAGACCTCGCACGTTGGCGATGGTTTTAAGATGCTCAAGTAGCTGGCTCCAGGAGTTAAATTTGGCCAGTTCGCCGGTCCGCAAATTTTTAACCTGAAATTGTAAAGGTTCTACTTGCAGCTGTATGATGACAGCTTGTTTTACGGGGTGCTCGCTCATAATTAAACGCTAGCAAGGGCGGCGTTACAGAAGCGTTATAGTTAGGAATAATACAGGGTTCCTGGAAAAGAAAAAATGACGAAGAAAGCAAAAAAATGACTGCAGCGGAGTCGCGCTGCAGTAACTTAGGAAAGATTAAAAAGAAGAGTCAAAAATTAGTGAATAACTTCAAAGGGTCGCATCATGTCGTAGTCCTCATGAGAAAGAATGTGGCAATGCCAGACAAACCGACCTGCAATAGTGAAGTTAACAGCAATGCGAGCCACTTCGCCAGGAAAGACACGCACTTCATCTTTCCAACCGCGCTCAAACGCTTCGGCTGGACGAGCGGTAGTGGTGAGACGCTCAGCGTTGACCAGTTTTTGCTTGCTACCACCCATCATGTCCATGCCCATGTCCATAAGTTCCCCTGAAAAACTGGCACGATCAAGAATCTGGAAAGCACAAGCGTGCAGATGTACGGGGTGAACATCCTCAGTTGTATTGTAAATTTCCCAGATTTCAGTTGAACCAAGCCTGGGGAATTCAGTTATCGGTTCCATCCAACCAAGGTTGCCGTCAGTCAAAGTGCCCAGCTGTGGACGCATGCGTCCATACTTGTCCATGCTCTCAAAAAGTGCCACTTGCCTTACATGGTCAATCTTGCTAAAAGGCTGAATAGCTGAGCGCAGAGTTGAGCCAGTATGCACCGAGGCATTAGGAATATAAGAACGCCAGCTGCCAACTTTAAAAGCCATGACCTGACCTGTTGTCGCTGGGTCAGCAGGTATCTCAGTTCCTCCTTTAGCCGGACCATCAGGGCCAATATTTTGCATGATGACCGTCTGCCCTTTAAGCTGTGAAAAATCTATAACTATGTCATAGCGTTCACCCGGGGCAATGGGCAAAGAAGTTACTTCAACCGGATGCTCGAGGAAGCCATTATCGGTACCTATGACCATGATGGGGTTGCCATTACTGAGTTTTAATTCAAAGAATCGAGAATCAGCGGCATTTAAGACTCTGAAGCGGTACTTGCGCGCTTCAACTTTGTGATAGGGCCATATCTTGCCGTTTACCAGAATATAATCGCCAAAAAATTCAGGCACAATGCTCGGACTGGGTGCGCCAGGAATACCTGGGTCAGACGGCATAAAAATCTGACCGCGCTCATTAAAGCTTTTGTCTTGAATGATCAGTTCAGCTTCATGCTCCTCGGAAGGTAAGACATGACTGCGCATAAGCTCAATTTCATTGTCATCACGAATCAAATACATGCCTGCCAGACCTGCATAGACATTCAGTCGAGTAATGCCCATCGCATGATCGTGGTACCAGAGCGCCTGAGCTTCCTGGGCATTGTCATAAGTCGCAGTATCAGAAACATAGAACTCACCTTGCTCTTTGCGGGTATGCCAGGCTTCCGGGTAACCATCACTGCTAGGTTCGGTTAAACCGCCATGCAAGTGCGTTACCATGGGGATGCCGTACTTATAACCATACTGGGGACGTGCCTGATGAATGCTGTCATCCACTGCTAAGAGATGCCAGGAAGGTAGCCAGTTATCCCAGTTGACATAAGTAGGAACATCTTTTTTGGCAATAATTGTGGGACCTAAATATCTTTGCTTTGACCAGGTATAGGCCTGGTGATAGCGGAAGGTCGGGGTCCACTTTTCCATGCCCCAGCGGTTTCTAAGACCAAAGCTGTGCCAGGCCCATTCGCTATTCATAAAGACCCGATTACTGTGTGGGCTCATGGCGTAGATACGCTCGGGTAAGGGTAAGCGTGAAACGAATTTGGGTTGATCTTGTGGACTTAGAGTGCTAAACCACTCACTCTCGAGCTCCACTGGCTTAGCAGCATTAGGATCTTCATTGGGCGCCTCTGCAGGTTGCTGAGACTCAGGTGCATTACAGGCAGCCAGTAAGGCAGCACCAGAAAGTCCAGAAAGCTTAAGAAAATGTCTTCGGTTCATAAGTCAACCTCCCAGGTAGACGGTGTCATAGGTGATGTTCAACTCAGCGAGTTGAGAGGGGGTGGTCGTGTGGTCTCATTAAGTTATCATGAAAGCCAGTCGAAAAAAACCCCTTAATTCGACTGGCTCGTAACTTTGCTACATAATGTTCAGATTTTACTTACTTGACAGAATAACCTCATCAAATAGACAAGTACCTGCTTCAGAGGTGAAGTAAACGGCTCCCCAATCAGCGCCAGCAGGAAGAAGTTGCGCTAAGGATTTTTGGCTGTAGCTACTGCTGCTAAAGCTAAGACTTACTGAGAAACCTGCACCTGAGAAGCCAACAGTGCAGCTCTGACCGCTTATAGACTTCCCCTTAACACTTAGAGTGTAAGTTTTACCCACCACCAGGTCAGCCGCCTGAATGTCTTGTTGTAACCAGCCCCATGCTGTCATCTGCAAGGCGCTACTGCCCTGAGCAGCGTCTGCCGAAAGGCTAACGGTGGTGTCACCACTTGCCCAGCCACTTAAACCAGCTTCAAAGTCACCATTGAGTAAAATGTTTTTAACACTGGGGTTAGGGCTTGGCTCAGGTTGGGGTGTGTTACTGGGTAGCGAGGCTTTTTTCAGGTCAGGGCCCCCATTTTTGAGCGTCCAGACAAAGTCTTTTAGATCTGCTAAACCTTCACTGCTACGCCCATATTTACCAATAGCGGGTACCTCGAGCCAGTCCGTTTTGGCGCGGTGCTGCTCGTCTTGAGTGACACTGTACTCGTTGCCCTCATGTCCATTTGGAATGAAGAGTTGAGGATGATCAAAGGGAGCCGCCTCATTTTCAACGCGTGGGTCTGTCAAACTCACAAGAAAAGCGACCAGATCAGCGCGTTCGCTGGCAGATAGGCCTAAAGGCTGAATGTCTGGATCAAGTTCGGGGTTGTTTCTAAAGTTGCCGCCGCGGTTATAGAACTCAACCACTTGCTCGAGGCTGGCAGCACTGCCATTGTGAAAGTACGGGCCGGTTAATGTGGCATTCCGTAAGCCTGGTACTTTGAAGGCCCCATCCACGGCAATCTTTTCATACTTAAGGCTAAACAGCGGTGAATAGGAACAAAGAAGACTGCTAAAGGGTACGTCAAAGGTACAGGGATTAACCTTGATAGGGTCAACAAATTTGCTATCAATATACTGTTTACTAAAGGATAGCGGATTGCCAAACGGATCTTTAGCACCAACGCCCAAATCCTGATTGGTAGGGGTTACCCCAATGTTGTAAAAAGCGCGGTCATAAATAGCTAATTTACCGTTCCCCATGTACATACGTTCAATCAGGCCACCCTCTTCATTTTCCTTCTGTTGACTGGTAGCAGCACTGGTAAATTCGGAACCGCTATGACAGGAAATACAGTGACCCTTACCGATAAAGATATCTAGACCGCGTTTGGCAGCATCACTGAGCGCTCCTTTGTTTCCTTCAGCATAGTCGTCGTAAGGTGTCTCGTCAGAAATCAAGGTGTCCTGATAGGCCTGCAGAGCCAGCCCCCAAAAGAGGCTGAAATTGTTTTCCATTTGCGAGTAGCCACTGTAGTCACCGGGGGCATTCCAGTATTTGCTATTGAAGGCTTTTTGGATGAGGGCGCGGTAGGTAGTGTTTAAACCTTTGCCGCTACTATTTCGGTAGGAGGCTAAAACGCTGTCTTGCGCATGAACTTGCTGGAAAGCTAAGGGCTGACGAACGATGAGTTTTTTACCCAGGTCGGCAAACTTGCGGTTTACGCAGGCCATCTCGAGAGTGCTGACAGCTGGTCCGGTGGCTTGAGAGGCTAGCGCTGAATTGCGCAGGTCTAGCGTTTCATAGCTTATTTTGGAGCCGTTATAGGTCATTATTTTGGCAGCGCTGTTTCGTTTGCCAAAAGGGTCAACACCGTTAAAGACATTATTGGCACGACCATCCCAGAAATTTCTGAAGTTAAGCGCAGCATTTATCATTGTTGGTGTATTGCGTGGTTCTACCTGACGGGTGTTGCTGCTGCCAACATGGAAAATTCCATCGTTTAAATTGCTGCAAAGGTCATCCAGAGCTGAACTATCAGGCAGGGCCTGGAAATCAGCCAGGAAAACACCCTGAGAGCTTATGGTGTCATTGGTGCTAAAGAGCACGCTCGAGTAAGGATTGGCTGGGTCAGAGAACTTATGTAAAGGGAAGTCAGCAAGTTTCAGAGTGTAGTTAGGGCCGCCTTTGCCACCCGAAGCTGTGGTTTGAAAGCTGGTATCCCCAGCATTTAGCCCCGGACTTATCTGGTTCTTAATACGGTTATCAGTACCTGCGTGAAAATGACAACTGGCACAGGCTTGACCATCACTGCCAGCTGCCATATCCCAGAAAAAAGCCTTACCTAAAACCACGGCAGCTGATTTATCAACAATGTAGTTGGAAAGATTAGCTACGCTCGGTACACTGACGGTTTTTAAGGAAGCTGGTGCGCTAAAGAGTCGGCCCGCAATTTTTATGCGGTCAAGATTGATGTCATAGCCCTTTGAGAACAGATTTTTAGTCGCCGAGTGGACGATTTTCACACTGTGGGTGCCTGGGGTCAGGCTCGAGTAAAAAACCTGCTGATTGTAAAGCGGGCTAAGCCACGAGCTGTAAAGATCAACTTCTTGCTTGTACGCACCGTCTATGTAGACCTTAAACTTGCCGGCATTTTTTGATTTACTGGCATAGAGTTTTAAGCTGGTACCACTAAAGTGAAACGTCAGATTGGCTGAGCTTGAGGTACTGACGTGGCTGTCTCCATCCGCGTACTGACTGGCTTTTACATAAGACCAGTCCTGACTGTACTGCACGCCAGGATCATTGTCACCAAACCAATTTTCGACGGCTAGATTATCTATCGTAATGTCTTCTGTTTGCGGGCTGGGTGTGCTCGAGCTACAAGCACTCAGTGCCACTATTAAAATAATTAAACCCCAGCGAAGGCAAGGCAAAAACTTAACCTCCATGTAAACTCCCTTTCAAAATGCAATAGCGATGTAAGTGTGGATGCATCAAAATGTTCTGACTGAAATTTTTCAGAATGTCTTGTCTAAATGGCACCTCCTAAAGACCCGGCTGAGCGTGACCCCAAGCCCTGTGACTCAAATCGAAAAAGTAACGTGTTTTGAGAGTCCCAGACTTTAATTTAGGTGATAAGCCAGTCGAAAAAAACAGCAAATTTCGACTGGCGAGGTTTTGTCTGTCGGCTTTCTTACCATTCCTTGCCAGACAAAACTTGGCTAAGTGCCTTTTTTTGCGAGCTCGAGCCCTGAGCCTAGGGAGCTATATTTGGTATAAAGGTTACACATAAAGGCTGCTGTTTTGCAGAATATTTGCCTCAAAAAAGTAGCTATTTGCAAAAGGAGAGTTATGGATTACGAAAAATTAGGGGCATTTTATCTGGGGAAAACCTACGATTTGCCTTCCGCTCAGTTACAAGATGAGACGCTGCTTTATGATTCCAAAGATTTGACCACCCATGCGGTGATAATAGGTATGACCGGAAGTGGTAAAACGGGTCTGGGCTTAGGCATTCTAGAAGAGGCCCTGGTTGATAATATTCCGCTTATTGCCATCGACCCAAAAGGGGATCTGACCAACCTGCTTCTTACCTTTCCTGACTTAACTGCCCAGAATTTTCGCCCCTGGATAAATGAACAGGAAGCTGCTAATAAAGGCCAAACCGCAGACCAGTTTGCCCAGTCGCAAGCTGAGCTCTGGGAAAAAGGTCTAGCCCAGTGGGGCCAGTCAGCCGAGCGCATCAGAAAGTTGCGCCAGAGTGTTGATATGGCGGTGTATACCCCAGGCAGTTCTGCTGGTTTACCTGTGAGTGTGCTCAGGTCGTTTAATGCACCTTCAGAAAGCTTAAAAAATGACAGCGATCTCTACCGTGAGCGCATTCAGACGACGGCAACCAGCCTGCTGGCGCTCATGGGCATAGAGGCTGACCCGGTAACGAGCCGGGAACACATTTTGATTGCCAATATTTTAGAGCGCAGCTGGGCTGAAGGACAGAATCTGGATATCGCAGGTTTGATACGGGCGATTCAGCAACCGCCGTTTGAGCGCATTGGTGTGATGGAACTTGATCTTTTTTATCCAGCCAAGGACCGTTTTGAGCTGGCTATGAAACTTAATAATTTGCTGGCGGCTCCTGGTTTTGAAGCCTGGCTCGAGGGTGAACCCTTAGACATTGGTCGTATGCTCTATACGCCAGAAGGTAAGGCAAGAGCTGCCATTTTTACCATTAGTCACCTCAGTGATAGCGAGCGCATGTTTTTCGTTTCTATGCTTCTCAATGAAATGCTAGCCTGGATGCGCACCCAAAGTGGTACCAGTAGTTTGCGGGCACTGCTTTACATGGATGAAATTTTTGGCTACCTGCCACCAACCGCTAATCCTCCCTCAAAAACGCCCATGCTGACCCTGCTGAAACAAGCGAGAGCATTTGGCCTTGGTCTGGTGCTGTCAACGCAAAACCCGGTAGATTTAGACTATAAAGCTCTTTCCAACTGTGGTACCTGGTTCATCGGCCGCTTGCAGACCGAGCGAGACAAAGAGCGTGTTTTAGAAGGGCTGCAGGGCGCAAGTCAGGAAGGCTTTAACCGCCAGGAAATGGAAGGCATTTTGTCTGGTCTGGGTAAACGTACCTTTTTACTTCATAATGTCCATGAGGATGCTCCGGTGATTTTCCAGACCCGCTGGGCGATGTCTTATCTGGCTGGACCCATGACCAGAGAGCAGATCAAAAAGCTCATGGCAGAACGTAAGGCCAGTCAGTCTGGTGCTATCCCGGCGCAAGTTGTTTCACAAGCGCAAACGCCCAAATCCACCGAACTGCCCCTTATGCCGCAGGGTGTGCCTGTTTACTTTGCTCCTGCGAGTGGTGCAGGGTCAGAACTTATTTATTATCCGGCAGTGGCGGGGTTTAGCGAAATTCACTACTCGAGCGCTACCCACAGTGTCAATGAAACCTTGCCGCTAAAGCTTGCCGCTCAGTTTGAGGATGGCCCCGTAATCATCGACTGGGAGCAAGCTGAAGAGCTGAACCTGGATGTGCGGAACTTAAGCGATAAACCTATAGCGGGTGCCCAGTTTGGTGAGCTGAATAAAGAGGCTCAGGAGAGCCGTTCCTATGATAAATGGCAGAAAGATTTGATTCAGTTCATTCGGCAAAAGCGCGGGCTCAAGCTGTACAAGAATAAGGCCTTCAAAGAAACCAGTGAGCCTGGAGAAACAGAAGCCGAGTTCAGGGCAAGACTGGCTCAGTTGCAACGTGAGGACCGCGACTTAGAAGCCACCAAACTCCGGCAGAAATATGCAGAAAAGCTAGATAAGTTAGAGGAGCGCCTGCGCAAGGCTGAATATGCTGTAACCAAGCAGGCAGAGCAGGCCAAACAGCAACAAATGCAGATGATTGTAAATGTGGGCACAACGTTACTGGGTGCCTTTATGGGCCGTAAAAAGGTGAGTGCCACAACCATTTCCAGGGCCAGTCGTAGCGTGATGAGTGCCGGACGTATGCAACAGGAACAAAAAGATGTGGCAATGGCTCAGGAAACTGTCGAAGGCATTCAGCAGCAAATGGCTGACCTCGAGGCCGAACTCGAGCGCGAAGTTAATCTGCTTTCAGGCAGCATTGACCCCAGTAGCCTCGAGCTAGACGAGGTGCTCATTCGGGTAAACTCTACTGACATCAAACTTGACGCCTTTATGCTGCTCTGGTTGCCTTATTACCGAGATTCACAGGGCAGACTCAATCCTGATTGGGCTTAAGCTAAGCGCTGCCTAAGCATGACTCAGGCGTCTGGGTACGGCGCTATCTGTTTCAATGATTTTAGAAAGCAGAGCCTCAAAAAGCTCTGCTTTTAGGCTGCCATGGTCAGCGCTATGCCAGAGGTTATGCAATTCATGGGGGTCATGCTCCAGATCGAAGAGTTCGCCGTAAGGCTCGAGTCCCCGATGACCGGTATAAGTCGTTAGTTTGTACCTAGGGGTGATCAGGGTGCGTAAGCGCAAGCCCAGATAGTCTTCATCGTTTTCTACCAGGATAGCGTCTTGTACTTTGTCTGCTGAACCTGTGAGTACCGGGACCTGCGAGCGGCCTGCCCAGGCAGGTGGCTGCATGGGGGCTTCGGCAGACGCCGGACCCTCAGGAACAGGGACGCCCGCAAGCTCGAGCACCGTTGGGGCAAAGTCAAGCAGACTCATAAGTGCCCTTGTTTCTTGCTTTTTAACATGATTTTTCCACGACCAGATCATCGGGATGTGCAGCAGCCCCTCAAAGTGAAAAGGCCCTTTGTTTAATAGCCCATGATCGCCAAGCATGTCGCCGTGATCTGACATAAAAACAATGACGGTGTTGTCGCGCAAACCTTTGGCATCTAAAGCTTGAATTACCCTGCCAATGTATTTATCCAGCAGTGAAACCATCGCATAGGTGCGAGCAATAAGCTCGAGCTTGTGCTCATAAGGGATATCGGTAGCTTTGCCGCGTCCACTTAATTGCAAATCATTGGCAAAAATGTCTTTGAAAAAGGGAGCTAAGTCGTCAAATTCACCTTCCCTGGCAATGGGCGGTACGACCTCATCAGGTGAATACTTATGTTCCCAGTTTTCTGGCAATTCGTAAGGATGATGGGGGTCAGGAAAGGAGCAAAACAGAAAAAAAGGCTGATCATCCTCTAACTTATCCAGATGATCAATGGTCTGATTGGCGACATAGGCCGTGTGATGGAGAGATTCATCCAGCGGAAAGGTGCCACTTTGTTCTGCGCCACTTGGTGAAGGGTTTACCCCTTCTGTCTGCAATTTTTTCCAGGCTTCGGGGTGCTGCTCTTTTAGCCAGTTGGCATAGTGACCACCTGTGTAGCTGCCATGTCCCAGCGTTATATCCACATGGTCAAACCCGTAGTAGGGTGTCGGGATGTCACTGACTTTGCCCTCTTCCCAGAACGCTCTGACTTCTAAAAAATCCTCGAGCTTTACTTGCTCTTTGACATCATCATTGAGCCAGTAATTGGAAAAATGGAGTTTCCCAAT
Organism: Trueperaceae bacterium; assembly: GCA_020431825.1. Taxonomy (GTDB): domain Bacteria; phylum Deinococcota; class Deinococci; order Deinococcales; family Trueperaceae; genus JAHEBB01. The sequence continues at coordinate 45,071 of JAGQHN010000004.1, forward strand.
CGAGGCGGTGTGGTAACCCGCACCTTTTAAAGCAGCTGTCAGCGTTGGCAATTCTCTACTAAGAGGGATGCCATTGGTTCTTACCCCGTGACCTCGTGGCGTCAGGCCAGTAAACATAGTGGCGCGACTGGGCATACAGAGCGGGCAATTGACATAGGCCCTCTGAAAATGGCTGCCAGATTCTGCCAGAGCGTCCAGATGGGGGGTTTGAATGACCGGGTTACCCGCACAGCCAAGATGATCTGCGCGCATTTGATCGGTGCAGATAACTAAAAAGTTGGGTTGTGATTGACTCATTTTTTCTCCCTTTTAGGTTCTGGCAGGGCCAGTTGATGATCTAATGATGAGTTTTGGCTCGAGGACCTTAAGCCCCGGTGACTGACCTTTCATGACTGCCATAAGTTGGTCAACGGCCTCTCGCCCAAGTTGTTCTGCTTGCTGATCAACTGTTGTAAGACCAGGGCTTATATCGGCGGTAAAGGGAAGATTATCGTAGCCTGTCAGGCTAATATCTTCGGGCACGCGTAAGCCCCGCACCCTGATTTCCCTTAAGGCACCCATTGCCATGCGGTCATTAAAAGATACGATTGCAGTCATTTCAGGATAAGTGTCAAGTAAGATTTTTGCTGCAGTTTGCCCACTTTCACTTGTCAGATTGCCAGTAGCCTGAGGCAAGTGATTATAGTTGAGGCCATTTGCCTTTAAAGCAAGGCGAAACTTGTCGGCACGGTAAGTAATATAAGTAAACTCTGGCACAACCGAGATGAATCCCAAATTGTGGTGACCAAGCGAAATGAGATGATCGATGATTAGCCTTGTTCCTAAAGCCTGATCACTACGTGACATATGCGGATAGTTGCCATAGCCTATAGCCACAACCGGGATCTTTTTGCTAAGAGCTGCGTTAATCAGCGATGAATCAAAGAGGGTTTCTGCTACGATAATGCCATCCAGATAGCCACTGCTTAAAAGTTTGTGATAGCTTTCATCGGGACCATCATCACTAAGATAAGGTGAGCTGATCAGCAAACTATAATTAAGTTCCCGGCAGCGCGTTTCAACGGCGCCTAGAATTTGGGTGATAAACAGGGCGGAAAAGGGTGAATCGACCAACCGGGGGTAAACCAGGGCGATAATATGGGATTTTCCTTTAGCCAGGGCTCTGGCACTCATATTAGGTCGGTAGTTAAGTTGCTGGGCGATTTTGAGCACGCGCTCTCTTGTTGACTGAGCATAGCGCGCTGAATCTTTCGTTGATTGTGACAAAATACGAGAAGCCGTAGATTCTGAAACCTTAGCTAAATGAGCGACTTGTTTGAGGGTCGACATTGGTATTAGACTACCTTCTCTCCCATAATTCCGGATGTTTTCTTAAGTAAAATCGGTCGGACTTGTCAACTGTAGTGACTTATGCTAGCCTGTGCGCAAGCGTTTGCGCAACTTAGTTTTAGAGCGAGGTTAGTTTGTTTGATTTATTGCTCGAGCCTTGGCCTAATTGGGCCGAAGAAAGCTTTTCATCTGAGGTGGATTCATGAAAGCTATCATGGTCATGTTTGACTCGCTAAACCGCCATATGTTGCCGCCTTATGGTTGCGACTTTGTTCACGCGCCTAATTTTGAGCGGTTAGCAGAAAAGGCTATTCAATTTAACCGAAGTTACGTGGGTTCTATGCCCTGTATGCCCGCTCGCCGCGAACTGCACACCGGGCGCTATAACTTTTTGCACCGTAGCTGGGGACCCCTCGAGCCCTTTGATGAGTCCATGCCTGAGCTCTTAAAAAAAGCAGGTGTTTATACACACTTAGTTACCGATCACCAGCATTATTTTGAAGATGGCGGCGGCACCTACCACACGCGCTATAACAGCTGGGAGTTTATGCGTGGTCAGGAAGGCGATACCTGGAAAGGGCAGGTTGAAAACCCCACCATTCCTGAGACAGCTAAAGCTCAAACAGGGATGCCAATGTGGCGTCAGGACTGGGTAAATCGGCAGCACTTGATCAGAGAAGAGGATATGCCTCAGGCCAAGACCTTTGCTGCCGGGCTCGAGTTCATCGACACCAATCATAGGGCGAATAACTGGTTTTTACAAATTGAAACCTTTGACCCTCATGAACCCTTCTTTACGCAGCAAAAATACAAAGACCTTTATCCTCACGACTATGTGGGCAAACACTTTGACTGGCCTGATTATTCCTTTGTGACGCAAAATCCCGAAGAAGTGCAGCACTGCCGCTACGAGTATGCCGCCCTTGTCAGCATGTGTGATCACTATCTGGGAACCGTCCTGGATAAAATGGACGCGCTAAATCTCTGGGATGACACTTTGCTCATTGTCAATACCGATCATGGTTTTTTACTGGGCGAAAAAGACTGGTGGGCCAAGATGGTTCAGCCCATGTATAACGAGGTCGCTCATACACCGCTTTTTATTTGGGATCCCCGTTGCAAGCTAGCTGGTGAGACACGAGAGGCACTGGTGCAAACGATTGATCTGGCACCAACCTTGCTCGAGTTCTTTGACGTACCCATTCCAGAAACGATGGAAGGCGTGTCGCTAAGAGACAGCATTCAGCATGATGCACTAACCCGTGAGGCAGGCTTGTTTGGTCAGCACGGTTCGCATGTCAATGTCACGGATGGGCGTTACGTTTATATGCGTGGCCCCACGCCCAAAAATGAACCGCTGTTTGACTACACCCTTATGCCGACACGCATGCGGCAACGCTTTACACCCGAAGAATTGCAGGGTATAGAGCTGGTAGCACCGTTTGCCTTTAGCAAGGATTGTTCCACCCTCAAAGCAGAAGCAAAAGCCATGATTAATCCCTATATCTACGGTACGCTTCTATTTGATCTTGAAGCTGATCCGCAGCAGGAAAATCCCTTACAGGATGAAGTCCTGGAGCGCAAAATGATTGGTCATTTGCTTGCTCTGATGAAGAAAAATGATGCCCCTGCCGAGCAATATGAACGCCTGGGTTTGCCTCTAAGTGGTGACGTTGATGCCAGTCATCTTCGCTGCTCTGAAAAAAGGGCTGCTGCTCCTGATCAGATAGGTCAAACGCCTGTCGTTTGGCAGGGCAAAGGTAAGAGCCTTTACTACGGGTTTTTAGGGGCGATGCCTGTAGGTGTGAAGCGTCAATTTGAGCTGGGCTTTGAACAGGCACTGAATACCAGCAAGAAACAAGAGCTTAATCAGGATGATGTTTTAGAATTGTTTCAGACGATTATCCCTAAAGAGAATTACGGCATGGTGAATTTTGTTTCGCACTTTGTTTTAGCCAAAGGACTTTGAAAAAGGAGGTTCATTTCCAGACGTTTTGTCTCATTACGTGCAAACATTCAGGTTATCCAGGAGGACCCAATGAAGAAAATTAATCGCCGACAGTTTTTAAAACGCACCGCTGTAGGTGCCTTAGGTTTTACCACGGTAGGCGTCATACGCTCGCCCTTCCAAACCCAGTTTTACTCGCTGGCTCAAGGGGAAGCCGTTGACCTTACCCTGATGATGGTGGACTATAGCGACCCGGTAAAAACAGCTCTGGAAGAAGTTATTATTCCTATGTTTGTTGAAGAAAACCCAGGGTCTACGGTGACGGTTAATTACAGTGACTGGGCTCGCTACAACGAAGAAATGACCACGGCTTTTGCAGCCGGAGTGACTCCTGACGTTTTTCAAGGAGGTGCGGTGTGGTCACCACAGATGGCCAGGCGCGGCTGGGCTTATCCCTTAACCGACCTTATTGCTGCAGATGCAGACTGGAACTGGGATGATTTCCCGCCGGGCATTCAATCAGATGTGACGGTGAATGGTGAAATTGTTGGGGTGCCTTATCGTCAGGATTTGCGTACGCTCTGGTACCGCAAGGATATGCTCGAGGCCGCAGGTTTTTCTGCACCGCCCACAAACTGGGACGAGTTTTTAGAAGTCGCCAAGGCAACCACGGTTAAAAATGGTGATCAGTTTGAAGTTGAGGGGTATCACTTATCGCATGTAAGTGATGGCTGGCAGCGTGACTGGCAGCCCTATCTTATCTGGCTCGAGCAGGCTGGTGGACAGTTTCTCAGTGATGACCTCACAAAATGTATGCTTGATCAGGAACCTGCCCTGAATGCCCTGCAGTTCCTTCATGATCTTATTCATGTTCATAAGGTAACCTCTTACCCAGGACTCGAGCCTCAAGGGGATCTTCAGGTCATTGTAGCTGGAGACGCCGCTATGCAGTTTGGCAATGCCGATTTTGAGCGCATTATTAACCTTTACGCGCCAGATCAGGCAGGGCTTGTTCTGCCAACTCTACCGCTCACAGGTGCAATTCAGGCAACCCATGCCTGGGTAAACAAGTTCTTTGTTTCCTCACAGTCGAAAAACCCGGAGCGTGCCTGGGATTTGCTTCGATTTTTAACCCGTGCTGATGTTCTGGAAATTTATAGTGCTGCCAATAACAACACGCCACCGCGTCAATCGCTCTTAGAAGCGCCCTATATGAGCGAGTTACACCGTCAGGTTCTGGCAGCTGCACCCTATGCCCAGACCTTCCCGCAACACCCCAATCTGATTGGCCTTTTTAGACCTGTAACCGAGGAGCTCGAGAAAGCCTTAACGGGAACCAAAGATCCTGAAAAAGCCTTGCAAGACGCGACCAAACAAGTCAATTTGATCTTGGAAGACGGCTAATTCTGAAAACCCAAAGAGTGAATAGGAGAACCTATTCACTCTTTTATACCTCTTTTATAGCTGGAGCTTATCTATGAACATAGTAACGCAAACCCCTGCTGTTAAACAGAAGAAAAGTCTTGGTCAGCGGCTGTATAAGTATTACAACAGCCAGGCTTTTGTCGCCTTGCTCTTTTTGATCATACCTGTAGGCTTGCTCATTATTTTAAAAATTTATCCTATTTTCTATAATCTGTATCTTAGTTTTACCCGCTATGAACTCTTTGAACCACCACGTTTTGTGGGGCTTAGAAATTACAAGTGGGTATTTCAAAATGATGTGACGCGTCAGTCTATCTGGAATACGTTGCTTTTTACTATAGAGGCCGTACCCCTTGGTACTGCACTTGCTCTGGTTGTTGCTAAGCTCCTTGATGAAAATTTCTATGGCAAGATCATGTACCGCACCCTCTACTATCTGCCGGTTATCAGTTCTATTGTGGTGTCCGCCATGATTTTTCGCTGGATATTTAACCCTCAGCAGGGGCTTTTAAACTATTTTTTAGGCTTTATCGGCATTCCGCCGCAAACCTGGTTAAGTGATCCGAACCTGGCTTTGCTCTCTCTGGTTATGGTGACCATCTGGGGCAGCATAGGGGGGAATATGATTATCTTTTTAGCAGGTCTACAGGATATTCCCAAGGAAGTGCTCGAGGCTGCCAAGGTAGACGGCGCCAATGCTTTTCAGCGCTTTATACAGATCACTATTCCTCTGCTAAGACCCGTCATCCTCTTTGTAGTGGTTACCTTTACCATCAGCACTTTTAGAAACTTTGGTCTCATTTTCCTGCTTACTCAGGGGGGGCCACTCAACCGAACCAATACTCTTGTCTGGGAAGTCTACATGAGCGTCTTTGCTAATTTGCGTCTGGGGCGTGGTGCTGCCTTATCTATGGTCATGCTGGTTATGGTGTTTATTCTGACGATTCTTAGTTTCCGGGTTATACGAGAAAGGCAAGGCTGAGTATGGCAGTTCAAGGTTCCAACGCTAATCCTGTTGTGCGCAACTTTCCTAAAATCTTGACTTATATCGTGCTTACGCTCGGGGCTTTTGTGATGGTTTTGCCTTTTATCTGGATGCTCCTTACGTCGGTAAAAATTGATAGTGAGATCTTTGGTGACTCACTCAAATGGTTGCCCAGTCAATTTGATTTTCAGAATTATTCTAACGCTTTCACTCAAACGAATATGGGGCGGCTCTTTGCCAATACCGTTTTTGTAACGGCAGTTTCGGTTTTTTCTCAGGTCATCTTAGGGTCAATGGCGGGCTACGCCTTTGCCCGGTTACATTTTAAAGGCAAAAATATCTTGTTCTTTTCGCTGCTGGCAACCATGATGGTACCCTTTGAGGTGCTAATCATCCCGGTTTTTTTATTTGTTCGTGCTTTTCCTTTAGCGGGTGGAAATAACCTTTTGGGGCAGGGTGGCACCGGGCTCTTTAATACCTATGCTGGTCTTATTTTCCCTAACCTTATTTCTGTCTTTAGCATCTTTCTTTTCAGACAATTTTATTTGCGCTTTCCCCATGAAATTGAAGAAGCAGCAATTGTCGATGGGTGCTCGAGGGCAGGCGTCTTCTGGCGGATTTTGCTACCGAACTCGAGGCCAGTTATGGCGACCATGGCCCTCTTTGCTTTTTTATGGTCCTGGAATGACTTTTTGTGGCCCTTGGTCGTGGTTAAAAAAGATGCGCTTAAAACCTTACAATTGGGGCTTAGTCTTTTTAATCAAGAACAGGGTACCCAGTGGGCAGAACTTATGGCGGCCTCGACCATGGCGGTAGTTCCGGTTATTATTCTTTACCTCGTTTTACAGGGCTTTTTGACCAAGGGAGCCGTGACTAGCGGGATTGACTAATAGTGCCGGTGTACCAGATTTCGTGTTTTCACGCGAAGGAGTACCGCCTCACTTTGCTGCTTTCTAAACACAAAAAATCGGACATATCTATTTGATAGGGTAATGCTCTAATCAGAGCATAGCAAGTTCTATTTGCATTTGCAGCGCAAGGACGGATGACTTCCTGGTTAAACTAAATGAAGTTTTGCTGAACGGTTTGACTTAAGGTCTCATAGCTTTTTTTACAAAGCAGTTTCATCTTTGAGAGTTAGACTGGTGCCGTGCGTTTTACGCTGTTCTACCTGATTCTTCTCTGTCTGCAAGGCTTCTGGGATGCGCTTTTAGCCCCCTTGCCCGCGCCAGATTTTTTCCTTTTGGGTATGGTGGTACTGGTTTGGCGACTTAAGCCCTGGCAGTTAGTACTGTTGGCCTATGCTATGGGACTCATTCAGGACATTATGGGACATGGCATTTTGGGCATTCATGCGTTTGGTCTTGGTGCAGCAGCCCTGGGTGCGATTTTGGTCTGGCTACAACTGGCCCAGTCCGGGCTTTTTGCCCGTACCTTTATTGTCCTGGGTGCACTTTTTGCTAAGTGGGTGGCGATTATTCCCCTGCTTATCTGGCAAACCGGCGTGCTCGAGTCTTCCCTGGAAGCTCTAAGAATTGCTCCACTAGAAATTGTTTTTAGTTTGCTGGCAAGTTTCATTATTATCCCATGGGGCATTTCGCTGTTTCAACGGTCGCTTTTGCTAGGTAGAGAAACATGATCAACCGCCTGCGCATTTTGCTTGCCATTATTTTTTCGGTTTTGCTTATTTTTGCCCTGCGCCTTATGTATTTGCAGATTGTCATGGCTGCAGAGCTAAGTGTCATGAGTGAAGAAAACATTCGCACAGAAGAATACATACAACCTTTGCGTGGGCGCATTTTGGCGAGTGACGGCACGGTTCTGGCTGATAATCGGCTTGCCTGGGATCTGATGTACCGTGGTGGAGAGTTTGAGCACTGGAACAAGCTTAAGTTTTTGCTCAAGCTGACTGAATTACCCAGGGAACCTGACAGGTCTGACAGGGTAGAGCGTCAGCAAGGTTCGGTTGTTGCCTACAACATTCCTGATGAGTTGGTGCCTGCAATAGAAGAACTGGTTGCAGGTCAGCCTAATCTGTATTTACGTGACCGCATTGAGCGGACTTACCCCACCAATCTGGCAGCGCAGACAGTAGGTTACACCGCAGAGGCGCAGGGGCGTTTTGCTGGCTACTCGCTGAATGATCTGGTCGGGATCATGGGGCTCGAGGCCAGCTACCAGCAGGAGCTTTTTGGCTCTCCGGGGCGTAAAGATGTGCAGGTTGATAATAGGGGAGTCGTAATTAACTCGAGAACCATCCGCCCGGCTAAGCCAGGCAAATCTCTGGTTTTAACAATTGATCCGCGCACCCAAAGACTGGCGGAAGATGCGCTGGCAGGTGCTTTACCCTATGTTAATGGTGAGCGGGCGAAGCGTAATCTTCCTGAAGAAACGACCGTTCGTGGTGCGATGATTGTCATGGATCCTCGTACCGGAGACATCCTGGCGATGGCCAGCTACCCGGGCTTTGATCAGAATATTTTTACCCACCGTCCGGGCAATCCAGAAGCCATAGATGTGCTCTTAACCGACAAGACCAATCTCCCTATGACCAACCGCGCTGTTGAAGCCTATCCGCCAGCCTCGACTTTTAAACTTATCACCAGTTCAACCCTCTTAGAAGATCACTATATCTCGCCTGACACCCATTATTCCTGCTCCGCATCGCTTAATTTTGGCGGCATTCGCTGGGATAACTGGTCTTACCCGGCGTCCCGCGGTAATTATTCGGTGATTGATGCCATTGCAGATAGCTGCAATACCTTTTACTGGCGCGCTGTGCTGGATACCCCCGATGGTCGTCTGGCAGGCTGGTCGCCCTTTATTGATGACCTGTTTACCAGAGCAAAAATCTTTGGCTATGGCAATACCGTAGGGGTTGGCCTGAATGAAGAAAAACCCGGGCGCATACCGACCGAGAGCTGGGCCAATAGTGTCTATGAATATGGCTGGTTACCGGGCTTTTCGCTTAATAGTGTTATCGGTCAGGGGGATGTCTTAGCAACGCCAATGCAGGTTGCTCAGCTTGTGGCTACCATTGCCATGGACGGCAAACGTGCTCAGCCCCGGCTGGTTAAACAAATAGGTGATGAGGTGCTCGAGCCCCAGTTTACCCAGATAGAAGGCCAGTACTGGTCAGTTCTCAAGCTCGGTATGCGTCATATGGTTACCGATTATGGCACCAATCTCATTTTAGGCCCTGCCTCTCGTTTCCCTATTGAAATCTCAGGTAAGACTGGGACAGCCGAAAATGCCAAAGGCCTGGGTTACGACCATGTCGGCTTTGCTGCCTTTGCACCCTCAGAAAACCCTGAAATTGTGCTTTACGTGTTTATTGAAAATGGTGACAGGAGTACAGCAGTTGCAGTACCTACCGCACGTGATTTCTTAAAAGCCTATTTTGATGTGGAGTATTAATGCAAAATATTTGAATGATGTCATCGTCGGGGTTGTTATAGGGTACGCTCTCACGAGCCGTTTTAATGTTTTTATGACTTTCAATCAGTACTTTGATATTCGTTCTTTTTAGGAGAAAAGTAGTGCCAAGCCCTGAGTTATTTTCATGCGTCATTCCGGCCAAGTCTGGAGTCCATAGCTATACGGTAAAACCAATGTCGCTGAGTAGATGCTACTTTTTTCTGCCAAGTCACGAGCGCCAGCTTTCACTGATAGGATGAGCAAAGTTTAAATTTCCAAGCTATAGCCAGAAGGCATCAGGAAGTAGATCGCTGACTTTGTAGTGCTTTATAGTGCCTAGGTGATTGACCAGATAGACACTGGCTTCAGGACTAAACTCGTAAAGAATCTGGCGGCAGGCACCGCAAGGAGTTGCAGGGTCTTCGGCTTCGGTGTAAATTACAATTTCGCTGAATTTACGTTCACCCTTACTAGCCATTGCCTGTATAGCTGATTGTTCACCGCAGCGAGTAAGGCCAAACGAGGCATTTTCAATATTGGCACCCGAATAGGTCTGTCCGCTATCTGTTTTGAGAGCTGCCCCTACCTTGAATTTTGAGTAAGGTGCATAGGCATGTCCCCAGGCTACTTTAGCCAGCTCGAGTAAGTTCTCATCGGGTTTCATAAGAGTCCTAATTTGGTGAGCAGGGCAGGTCCCAGAGCAAAGAGGCCCACCAGAACCGCCAGAAAAGAAGTTAGCAGGACCGCACCTGCGGCGGCGTCTTTTGCTAGTTTAGCCAGCGGGTGAAAATCAGGAGAGATGAGGTCAATGGTTGCCTCGAGTGCGCTGTTAAGTAACTCGAGTGCCAGCACCAGGGCCGTCATAACCAGAATGGCAACAGGAGAGACCTTTAGCCATAGGGACAAGAGAAAGGCCAAAACGGCAATTGTTAATTCAATGCGAAAATTGGGTTCGTTGCGCCAGGCATACTTAATGCCAGCAAAGGCATAAGCAAAAGCCTTTGCCAAACGGTGACCATTTAAAGGTCGCCAGCTAGCCTGAGAACGTGCTTCTGTGCTTCGTGGAAAGGGTGCCACGCTTCCTCCGTCGGGTGGTCAAAACCACGCAGGTGGGTGAGACCATGTGCTGCCAGGGTTAAGACTTCTTGCGTGACGCTAAGCTGGTGGTCTTTGGCTTGTGCAGCAGCGGTATCGACACTGATAAAAATGTCGCCTAGGTGCGAAACCACAGGCATATTAACATCATCGGGTTCATGCAAGGGGTAAGAAAGTACATCTGTGGCTTCATCTAAACCACGGTGCTCGAGGTTTAACTCTCGAATAAAATCATCATCGCAAAGGACAACGGTGACATCCTGCTCAATACTTAAGTCAACCAGGTAGTGGTTTAGTACCTTTTCCAGGCTGTCAAGATCCGGCCAACTGTTTGTCTCGTCGATTATCTCTACCACGCTCGAGCTTCTCAATTTCTTCATTGCTTGGGTACCTGATGCGTCTATGCAAGATGGCATTAAGCATGCGCTCAAAGGTACTGGCAATGACCTCTATATCATGAAAATTCAGGGGACTCTCAGAGAGTTGCCCATCCTGTAAGCGTAACTCAAAAAGCTGGTCAATCATGGAGCGAATATTACTCGGCGAAGGATCTTTTAAGGTTCTCGAGGCTGATTCGACGGCATCTGCCAGCATAAGTACCGCCGTTTCTTTTGACTGCGGCTTAGGGCCAGGGTATCTAAAGTTAAATTCGTCAAGCTTGTCATTGCCCTCGAGGGCTTGTTTATAAAAGTAAGTTAAAACAGTCGTGCCGTGGTGCTCGGCGGCAAAAGGCTGGAGCGCACTTGGCAATTTGTAATCCTTGAGCATCTCTACCCCGTCTCTGACGTGACTGGTAATAATCAGATAACTTAAGTGCGGGCTGGTATTGTCATGAGGGTTTTCATGAGAGAACTGATTCTCAACAAAAAAATGAGGTCGTTTGAGCTTGCCAACATCATGGTAGAGCGAACCGACTCGAGCCAGAAGCGCATCACCCCCAATATTGGCAACGGCTTGAGCTACCAGATTAGAAATCATGAGGCTATGCTGGTAAGTTCCAGGGGCCTCGAGCAGTAAACGTTGTAAAAGAGGGCTATTAGGATTGGATAATTCGTTAAGCCTGAATTCGGTTAAAAAGTCAAAGCTGCTCTCTGCCAGAGGCAAGATGCCCAGCGCAACAATGCCCGCAACAGCCCCCCCGGCAATCAGTAAGCTTGTGCTAATCAGGGCATTTAACGTACTTGCTCCGCCAAACAAAGCGAGTAAGGAATAATAAGATAATGCCGCAATCAAACCGCCACCTAAGCCGGCAATCAGAAGGCTAGGTCGGGATTTGAAGAGGTGAGTAAGTAAAGCCGATGAAATACCACCTGTCAGAGTGGCAATGAGCAGCGCAAGCGGCGCCGCCTGAGCCAGTAGACCCATGGCAACAGCAAGCCAGACCGCCCAAAGAATGGCAATGGAGGGCGAAAGAATCGAAGAGACCAGCAAGGTTACGGTGGATAAAAACAAAAAAGCGGGATTAAAGAGCATAGCAAAGCGCTGCGCTGCCAAACAGATAAGCGTAACGCTGAGTAAAAATAGAACCTGTTTGCTATTGAAGCGACCCACTAAAAAGGCCAGCGGAACACTTAGGAGCAGTGCCAGAGCGGCACTACTTAAAAGAATGCGAAAGCGCTGGCTTAATTCATCATCAGCCGCGTTGTAGAGGCCGAGTTTGGCTAATATGTCCAGGTGTTCTGCTGTTAAAGGGGTACCTTTTTCTACAATCACCTGTCCAGCCTCGAGCATCTGGGTTATAGGTTCTACGCCGGCCGCAGCCGCAGCCTTAGCGGCATTGGTAGTAGTTTCATCCAGTACTGCGGTGCTTATAAGCTTGCGCTCTAAAAGTAAACGCACTTCACGCTGGCGGTCTGTTGGTGTTTCTGCTACGGCCTCTTCAATGAGAACATCAACTTGCTCATCATTTACTCCCTGAGAGTTTTCATAAGCTGCTACCAGCAAGTCCTGTACGTCAGCAGGCAGATTGGCTGAGGTAATGGCACTCAGGACCAGACGCTGAAGTTGCGGGTCAGATTTATAAATGTTATTGATTTGCGCCCTAGCTTCTTGCCGCTTTTTCTCGGTTAAGAGTTCGTCAATGATGGGTGTACTGACTGGCGTAATGAAGTCTCTCGGGCTGGGCTCTCCCGCCCGTAGCCCAGAGCCTGGCGCAAAGCCATAAACACTGTAAATAAGGGCAGTGAGGCAGCTGGCTGCCAGGATCGTAAAAAGGATTAAGCGAGTAAGACGAAATCTAAAAGGGTTTTTCAGCCGCCGGTTAGAGCGTTTCATAGGCTTTAATTATGCTTGCGACCAAAGGATGGCGCACGACATCGCCTTCATTAAATCTGATAAACGAAATGCCTTCGATATTCTTTAAAATGCGATCTGCAACTGCCAGACCACTCTGGACGTTACCGGGTAAATCAACCTGAGTAATGTCTCCAGTAACCACAACTTTACTGTTAAAACCCATACGGGTGAGAAACATTTTCATCTGCTCGCTGGTCGTGTTTTGTGCTTCATCCAGAATGATAAAAGCGTCATTCAGGGTGCGCCCGCGCATAAAAGCTAAGGGTGCAACTTCAATAATGCCATTCTCGATATACAGTTCAACCTTTTCGCTTTCAAACATATCGTAAAGCGCGTCATAGAGAGGGCGTAAGTAGGGGTCAATTTTTGCCTGTAAATCACCGGGAAGAAAGCCTAGACGCTCTCCTGCTTCGACTGCGGGTCTGGTCAGAATGATGCGCTTAACCTGTTTTGCTTTTAAGGCCATGACGGCCATGGCTACCGCCAGATAGGTTTTCCCGGTACCTGCAGGGCCGACCCCAAAGGTAATAGGGCTATGGCGAATAGCTTCTACATAACGGCGCTGCCCGGCTGTTTTGGGTCTGGCCCGTTTGGGGAGTTCATTCGCGACACTTGATTCACTGTTGTCTAGCGCCTCGAGGTCACCATGTTTTAATTCGGTCAAACTCACATTTTCTCCACGCCTGATCGAATCAAGCAAACTTTTAAAGGTCTTTTCGGCTTCATTGACTTCCTGGACATTACCGCTGAGTCTGAGTTCGTCGCCCCTGGCAATAACTTTGGCACTTAAGCGATTACGTAAGAGTTTTAAATTTTCATCGTTTTGACCAAAGAGGGCCATAGCTTCTTTAGGACTACGAAGTTTTATGACTGATGTGGAAATAGTTTCCTCCGTTTTCTGGCATTGGGTTCGGATAAGATGTAATGCCAGATCAAACCTTTGGTAATAGCTTCTTCATCAAACTCGAGCATCTTACCCTCCGTTAGTTTATCGCGTTTTGACTTGCGGCGTATAACTTCCAGGGGTGCTTGCTCTTCCATAAAAGAGGAACGGGCGGTAAGGGACTCAGAGGGCAGAAAGCTGCTACCGTGATCTGCCTGCAAAAGCGGATGGACAGATCGTTGATCATCTCCAGAGAGATCATGTTCGGTAAAACTTGTTTCGCTGAGTAAGCCGGGGTCATGTTGACTTAAAGGTGTGGGTACTTGTCCGGGTTTCAGTCTTGGGTTGGGTTTCGAGGCGGACGTTTGAGCCTGCCTTGGCTGAGGGTTGTCCTCCATGGCTTCCTGTACCCTGCGTCTCGCTTCTTCAAGCCTCTTTTGAAAATCGCTTGACGGCTCAACCGCCCGCCTGGGGCTGGTTGAGCCTTGGGTTTGGGTAGTGGCTTGAGGCCGTGCTGGTTGCCTGGGCTGATTACCTTGCTGGGCTGTGCCCTTGCCTTTTCCGGAACGGCGAAACAAAGGAATAATTATGGAGGCAAAGACAATCAGCAAAATTAGATTATCAAAAATGAAATTGACGATTTGATTGATTTGTCTTGGGCTCATTATTTATCTTCGTTTTCAGTCGCCCCTGCTATGTTTTTGCGCATTTCAGTGTCTGACTGAATGTTTTGCAGATTGTAGTAGTCCATGACGCCGAGGTTGCCCTGTCTGAAGGCCTCAGAAATGGCAAGCGGCACCTGCGCTTCAGCCTCAACCACTTTGGCGCGCATTTCTTCGACTCGAGCGCGGTTTTCCTGTTCGGCTGCTACTGCCATGGCGCGGCGTTCCTCTGCCTTAGCCTGGGCGACCCGCTTATCTGCTTCAGCCTGATCTGTTTGTAAGATGGCACCGATATTTTTACCTACATTGACATCGGCGATGTCAATCGACAAAATTTCAAAAGCAGTACCTGAGTCAAGTCCTTTGGCAAGGACCGTTTTTGAAATGACGTCAGGATTTTCCAAAACCTGTTTATGACTTATGGTTGAACCAATCGAAGAGACGATGCCCTCACCGACTCGAGCGATAATGGTTTCTTCCCCAGCACCCCCAACCAGTCTTTCCAGGTTGGCTCTTACTGTGACCCTGGCGGTACTGATCAATTCAATACCATCCTTAGATACTGCAGAAACATTTGGCGTTTGAATAACCCTGGGGTTAACTGATACTTTTACGGCGTCAAGCACATTACGACCCGCAAGGTCGATGGCGGCGGCACGGTCAAAAGGTAATGTGATGCGGGCTTTGTCCGCGGCGATAAGTGCGTCAACGACTCGGTCGACATTGCCACCTGCAAGGTAGTGGGCCTCGAGCTGATTCTGGTCAACGTCTATGCCCGCTTTATCGGCTTTAATGAGTGGCAAAATGATTTTCTGGGGTGGAACCCGTCTCAGGCGCATACCTACCAGACTGGTAATGGCGACCCGAACGCCAGCAGAAATAGCACTGATCCATAGACCAACAGGGATTATCCAGAAAAAGAAAATTAAGAAAACGAAAATCGCTGCAGCAATAACTAAAAATCCAATATCCATGACTTCTCCTTTACAAACTTGGCTCAGGCATTAGCCACTGCTTTAACCACAATGCGGCTGCCCTCAACCAATATGACTTCAATTTCAGCTCCGTTGGCTATGAAATCGCCCTCAGTAACCACATCTTTGCGCTCATTGTTGATGCGTGCTACCCCTGCTGGACGCAAATCAGATAGCGCAACCCCACGTTGACCCAGCAAATAGTCATAGCTTGCGACCAGTCTGGCCGACTGACTATCCATGCCAGGGGTATTGGCAAGGCGCGTATTTAAGGCAAAGACCCGCACAAAGCGAGAATTAGGTAGCATCCAGAAGAGAAAAAATGTCAGAATGGCGCCAAAAATGGCCGTATAACCTAGAACATAGGCCCACTGATTGTTATTGGGGAAAATACGAATAATAGCTATGACAATAGCTGCGAGTCCCAGAACACCTGCTACGCCAAAGCCGGGTATTACCAGGAGTTCTAAAACCAGCAGTAAAACGCCAGCGAAGATTAAAACCATGTCAAGCATGCCAGCTGGAGTAGCGATAAAGGCTCCTGCCCCAAGGGCAACCAGAGCTACGATACCAATGACCCCAGGAATGCCAAAACCGGGTGAGAAGGCTTCAATAAGAATGCCACCAATGCCCAGTACCAGCAGCGCCGCAGCAATCAGCGGATTTGCCAGAGAGCCTCCAAGACGCTCGGCAAGGTTAGGCTCGAGCCTTTCCACTGTTACGCCGCCATAGCCAAGTTTTTCTAAAGCATCTGTCAGGTTATTGGCCTGAATGTCAGCAATGTCGTATTCAACAGCTTGTGCTGCTGAGAGGGTAATGAGTTCTTGATCGGTAGATAATCCAGGAATCTCGATACGCTCAGAGACCATGCCTTCGGCAACATCAGCATTGCGTCCACGCGCTTCCGCGACAGAGCGGAACTGATTACGCCAGACACTGTTAATTTTTTCTCCGGCATTTTCTCCTGTAAAAGCATTTATAGCCGTGGCTGCACCAATGGAGGAACCAGGGAGCATAGCAACCTGCTCTGCACTCATGGCAATGATGGCACCAGCACTTATGGCATTGGACACAACCGAAAGCGTCGGAACCTGACTTTCCTGCAAAATACTATTAACAATTCGCTCGGCAGCAATGATTTGACCACCGGGAGTATCCAGATAAAAAACCAGAGCCAGGGGTCTTTCGTTATTAGCCCGCTCGACTCGAGACGCTACAAATTGGGCCGTAGCTGTCGTGATTTCAGTTTCAATAGGAATAAGCCATACACTATTTGTCACCCCTTGCGTACGCCCAAAGTCGCCAAAAAGTGACAAAAAAAGCGCTACGGCAACGGCAACACAAAAGGCGGATTTCTTCCGCAAGGTCGTTGTCATAACACTTTAAGGATAGCACGATTAGCCTATTAAAATTGCGATGTACACGGCATCTTTTTTGCGCAACTCGAGTTTTTATAGATCACTTTATCTGTGTTACCAATTAAAGCAGAAAAGCCTTAACCCTCTCCAGAGTTTTTGGAGAGGGTTAAGGCTTTGTCGGTAAGGTGTTTAGGCTTCCATGGGCATGGGGGCATTAGTTTTGCGCAACTCGAGCTCAGGAATAAAGAAAGTCATGATGATACCGATAATCACTATGCCAATCAGGTACTTATAAACCGTTGTCACTCCTTTGGTAAATGCCTCTTTAATGGTAGTGGTAACCGTTTCAGTAACAGCTTTTGCCTGCTCATCTAGTTGAGTTTTGATAGCAGCCAGCTGTTCATCAATATTGCTGCTTGGTGCACTGTTTGAAATGAGCCCAAAACTTTCAAACTGAGTTTTCAGGTCAGCCAGAAATTGACTGGTGGCGGCTTCATCACCAAAGACGGCTTGAGCACCACTTATGACCTGCTCTTGAGCAAAAGCTGGCATAGGCGTTTGGGCCAGGGCCTCTTTAAGAGCGGCTTCATCGCTGTTTTCAACTGCGGTGCTTATCTGCGTGAAAAGGTCATTCTCTGGAGCTGCTCCACCACTGAGCATTTGTTTGATGGCAGGAGGGGTGAAGTCACTTGCTAAAAGGGTGTCTTTAGCACTTTGATCATTTTCTTTTAGCGCCTTTTCAATAAGCGCATATTGCTCATCAAATTGACTCTGGATGCTGTTGCCAATATCCGCACCGCCTGTTGAAGCAAGGCGGCTTTCGCCGCCACCAAAAGAACCACTGCCGGGCAGATTGGCACTGTCAAAAGATGCGTTCAGGGTACTTGCCAGAACGGTGCCCAGCAGGGCTGCGCCAACAGTGCTACCAATTTGTCTGAAAAACTGACTTGCACTGGTTGCCTGACCAACCTTGCGCGGGTCAATGGCATTTTGTATGGCAAGCGTGTAAAGCGGTAAAGAGGGGCCAATTCCCAGACCGCAGATGACCATATAGAGCACGATGCGACCATAGCTTATATCAGCCGTCATCCTAGAGAGAAAGAAAATGCCAATCAGCAAGATAAAGCCGCCCAGAAGCATAAGCCACTTATAGCGACCCACTCGAGAAACCAGTTGCCCTGAAACGATGGCACCCGACACAACACCAAGCGATAGGGGGATGAGGCTAACCCCCGCCTTGGTTGCTGAAACGCCAATCACATTGACAACAAACAGGGGTAAAAAGATGATGAGGCCGAGAAAGCCTGCGCCCAGGAAAAAGCTCGAGAGATTAGCGGTGGTAAAGACCCGGTTTTTAAAGAGCGACAGGTCAAGAATCGGGTTTTTGGCGCGTAGCGACACCCATATATAGAGCGCCAGCATAACCGCAGAGAGCACAAACATACTGATGGTTAAGGTGCCGCCCCATGGGTAAGTGGTTTTATCAAGTTGTAAGACCAGCACGAAAGGCACCACAGCCGCCATAAGCAGTAATACCGAAGGAATATTCAAGGCTCTGGTTTCCCCTTTGGGTAAGAGAGGCGGCATTTTGGTAATGATGAACCAGAGTGCCAGGGCACCAAAGGGAACATTGACATAAAAAACCCAGCGCCAGCCTTCGATACCTGGAATGATGTTACTGCCGTAGTCGGTTAAGAGCCCGCCAATCCAGGGCCCTATGACGCTCGAGATACCAAAAACGGCACCTACAAGCCCCTGATACTTACCACGAACCCTTGGGGGAAATAAGTCTGCAATAACAATAAAAGCCATTGAAAATAGCCCAGCGCCACCAAGCCCCTGAACTGCCCTAAAAATAATAAGCTGGCTCATGCCGTCACCAAGTAGGGGCAAAGTGCCAAACTCACCTGCTAAGCCGCAGAGAAAACTGCCCAGAAGAAAAAGACTGACAGCTACCAGCTCAATAGCTTTTTTTGAATACATATCAGACAGTTTTCCGTAGACGGGTACGAGCACGGTTGATGCCAAAAGATAGGTGGTAGCTACCCAGGCATAGCGGTTTAGCCCCTGTAAGTCTTCGACAATTTTCGGTAGGGCGGTTGAAACAATGGTCTGGTCAAGGGCGCCCAAAAACATAGCCAGCAAGATGCCGATAAGGGCCAGGGTACGATCGCGTGGGGATAATTCCATATATGACTCCTGATTGATTTAGGTTAGAACTAAAGGGGTTTAAGCAAGTTTTTCAAGTGAACTTAGGAGTTGCTCGAGCTCAGCCGTATTTAGAACCATCAGCATCTGACTGACTTCTTCATTCATAAGCTTCTGAGCATCATGCAAGGTCGCCTTGCCTTTTTCAGTCATTTCCAAGACCCGCTTACGTGCATCCTGAGGATCAAGCGTCCTTGTGATAAGCCCCTGCCGCTGCAGACTGTCTAGCTTACGAGAAATGCCGTGCGGAGGGATTTGCAAAAGCTCAGCGATGGCGCTGGGTGTGTCGTTATGCTCGGAAATGTGTTTGAGCAAAAAATACTCGGATAGCTCGAGCCCATGTGCCTGCTCCATAAGCGGGGTCACATGGCGAAATAAATGTTGCCGTACGCCCCAAAAACTCTTAAGAAACTTTTCAACTTTTTCCTCCATAAATACTTGCACTATGCAACTATCACCGACTGCAATCAAAATCTCAGTAGTCCATACGACAGTTTTTTAGCTTGTTACAAAACTTTAGTGCCTTGACAAAGCTTTGGTAAATGAGCACTTACCGTGCCTGCTCTGGCTGCTTCTTTAGGAAGGGCTAAATGGTATAAAGAAAGTATGGATTTTCAAGGGAAACGAGTTCTGGTTACAGGGGGCGCAAGAGGAATTGGAAAAGCGATTGCGCGAGGTTTTGCCGAGCGAGGGGCTAAGGTTATGGTTTCGTACCACAGTAATCATGAGGCCGCTAAGGAGACACTGGACGGTTTGGCTGGTGAGGGGCACTCGAGCTTTGCTGGAGATATTGCACAGCCGGAGGTGGCCAAGGCGCTTATAGAAACGACGCAGGTTGACCTGGGCGGTCTGGACATTCTGGTAAATAATGCAGGTATCTTTGAAGAGCACCCTGTTGATAGCTGCGGTTTTGAAAGCTGGCAGGCAGCCTGGCAAAAAACGCTTGGCATAAACCTGCTGGCAGCGGCCAATCTTTGCTATTTGTCAGCTCAAATCATGATGGGGCAGGGCGGTGGGCGCATTGTTAATGTCTCTTCAAGGGGTGCGTTTCGCGGTGAACCTGAAAGCCCCGCCTACGGCGCCAGCAAAGCAGGGCTCAATGCTATGAGTCAGTCGCTGGCACAAAAACTTGCGCCGCACAAAATTTATGTGGGGGTTGTCGCACCGGGTTTTGTTGAAACAGATATGGCCTTTGAGCACTTAAAAGGCGAAAGGGGAGAGGCTATTCGTAGTCAGAGTCCGCTGAAGCGTGTTGCCACCCCTGAGGAAGTTGCCTATGCTGTTATGTTTTTGGCTTCTGAGGGTGCCGAGTTTAGTACGGGTGCCATTATTGATGTAAACGGCGCATCGTACCTGCGCAGCTGAGTTCTTTGGCTTAGGGTAAAGGGAATGAGCATATTAGTTCGTCTGGCGATTGTCTGGTTGCTTATGGGGTTTGCCCTGGGTCTGGTGGCCAGAGGTTTATGCAAAGATCGGCTCAAGCTTATTCCTTTTGCCTTTAGCTTTTTACCCTGGCTCATTCACCTGCTTTATCTCATTAAGATTTTTGCGGTAGTGCTTAATCAGACGCAGCTTATTATCTTTGTGGGCTCGAGTGTGGCGATTGCACTGTTTGTGTTTTGGGTAGGGCTACGCTCTATTGGTCGGGCGGGTCGTTCCCTATCTCTACTGCCCATTTTGCTCTTCTTCTTTTATGGTTTTGGTCCTGTCTCCTGGCTAGCTCAATTTGTGGGGCAAGATTTGGCCCTGAGCTATGTTCCGACCTTGCTTCTTGCGGCAGGAACACTGTCGGCTTTTAGTATGCTGTTTAGCTATCATTTGCCCACATTTAAGTTTGCAAGAAAGAAGAAAAGCACAAAAGAAAAGGCAAAATCAGTCAAACTGGATCGTCAGAAAAAACGTCGACAATCCTGATTTACACTATGCAGGTGCTTGACATAATTAAGGCATACGGGTTCGTTTGCCATAAGAGCTATGGATTAAGCAAAGCCAGCTTTGCTAGACTGCTACTGTGAAGCGTAGCTTGTGGCACGGTTTTCTTGCTTTAAGTATGGGCCTGGTTTTTTTGCTGGTGTCGTGTTTGCCAGGGCGCTCGAGCCCCTTGACTCAGGCAAATCCTATAGAACCTATTTTACCACCAGAATATGAACTGGTAGCGGGTCAAACTGCGATAGAAACCTTTGACCCGCCCGGTGCTGGGGCTCGAGTTAGCCTGACGATTGCCACGCAGGTGCATAACCCCAATGAGTTCGGGGTGCGGCTAAGGCGCATCACCTATGACATTTTCCTTGATGGCAAAAAGATTGACAGGCAGAGCCTCGAGCTAGATCAGTTTATTTTAGGCAATGCTCAGGTTCCTCTGAAATTTCCTCTCACAGTTTCATTAGAAAATCGGCTTGAGCTTATGACGGCGGTTGCCAGGGCCTTTACCGGTACACCCTTAAAGTTTAGACTCGAGGGTGAAACGGTGTTTACTTCGCAAAGTTATGAATTTAAGAGTCGTTTTGTGACGCTGGTAGCAGGGACAACCCTCGCCCGTGAAACCGTACAATCTCCCCTTTTGAGGCTCGAGGAAAGTAGCAGTGAGGTCTTACTGGTTAGAGAGGGTGCGCCCGTTATTCGCGCGACGGTGCTGGCTACCAATCCCGGGGATGTTGGCTACTTTCTTTATGGCAAAGACGTTTCGCTTAGCCTGAATGGTGAAACTTTAGCCTTACAGGACATCAGTCCAGTACCAATTCCTGCTGGGCAGGACAGTCGTTTTGAACTGCTTTTTTATCCTAACTACACCAATCTTTCAGAGGCGGGTCGGGCTGCGCTCGAGGCTGCCCTGTCGGGTGTTCCTACAGCACTAGATATTCAGGGAGAATTGCTCATTGATGTTTTGGGGGTCGATACCTTCGAAGTGCCAAGTGGCTGGAAGATTTCTGGTTTTGTTTATTAAGAACTTGTTACAGGCTAAAAGTCTGCTTCTTTAAATCTGTTTTATGCCCTTGATAAGGAGTAACTTTATACTTTCCTTGCTCGATATAAAGTACGTCCAATGAGAGATCGGCGCTATGTCGCAATGCACCGAGGTGGGCCACTAAGCCTCGAGCACCACCGTCTTCTGGCTCTCTGGGCTGCGGCGTGTGCGGAACACGTCCTATCCCTTTTTAGTAGCCGTTGTCCCATGGATAATCGACCGCTAGAAGCTATACATGCGGCGAGAGCCTGGGCCCAAGGCGAACTGAGTGTGGGAAAGGCTCGAGAGGCGTCAGTGGCAGCACATGCCGCGGCAAGAGAAGCGCACGACAGGGCGGCCACCTATGTGGCTCGAGCTGCTGGTCACGCTGTAGCTACGGCGCACATGGCCGATCATTCGCCTGGAGCTGCTATTTATGCACTGAAAGCCTTACGATCTAAAGCAAACTTTAACGAGTCTGAGATAAGTCAAGAACATGATTGGCAAATAGCACAGTTGCCCGAAGAAATCAGAGATTTGGTGCTGTCTACATTTGCCACCAAATTTCCAAAGCTGGATTTATAAGAACCCATGGCTTATTCCTTTGAAACCTGTCCAGTGGCTACCAAGGAACAGCTGAATGAGCTTGTTTTGCGCTTTAGGAACACTTTAGGGGAAAACCTAGTCGGGATATATCTGCATGGTTCGCTGGCTATGGCATCCTTTAATCCTGACAGAAGTGATCTTGACCTGCTGGCTGTGACCAGAAACAGTTTGAGCGGCGCGAATAAAGGCATCTTGGCTAAATGCTTACTCGAGCTTTCGCGGCAGCCTCATCCTGTAGAAATTAGCCTCTTGCACTTTGCACAGCTTAAGCACTGGCAGCATCCCTGTTCTTATGATTTTCACTACAGTGAGTCGTGGCGAAAAAACTTTGAGGCTGAACTCCTTGAGGATGATTGGCACCGTGATTTGGCTCTGACTCGAGTTGACCCAGATTTAGCGGCTCATATTACGGTACTAAGGGAGCGTGGTCTGGTTTTAACAGGCGAAGCTATCACAAGGGTTTTCCCAGAGGTTCCCAAAAAAGACTATCTAGCCTCAATCAGGGGAGATGTGCTCGAGTCCCTTGCCACAATCAGAGAAAATCCAGTTTATACGGTACTAAATGCCTGTCGTAGCCTTGCCTTTTTACAGGACAGCAAGGTGCGCTCCAAAAAAGAGGGAGGAGAATGGGCGCTCGCCGAATTGCCAAGCTTTTGTGAGTTGGTGGCTGCCGCACTTCACGATTATGAAACCAGTAGTCAAACGCTTGAGAGTGCAGGATCAGACCTTGAAGCTTTTGCCAGTTACATCCGAGAGGTTTTTGGCACCCGGCTGTCTCCAATTACCTGAGCATCTAGTCGCCAGGACGTTTGTGACATCTTCTATGAAGCTAAAGCTGATATAGTTGCGCGCGTATGTTTAAGATTCTCGTGACCGATAATATGCAACTTGGCGAGTATGACTTTCCAGATGTCATACTTGATGACCGCGCTGGCATTGAGCGTGCTGAGCTGTTAAAGATAGTTGCTGATTATGATGCCCTGATTACCCGTAGCCGTACTCAGGTTGATGCCGAACTTATTGCAGCCGCAACAAATTTGAAAGTTTTGGGCCGAGGTGGGGTTGGCATTGATAACATTGATGTTGATTCAGCCAGCCAACGAGGGATTCTCGTCCTAAATGCCCCAGAAGCCAACAATGTTTCTGCGGCTGAACTGGCGATTACCCTTATGTTAAGTGCCGCCAGAGGCGTTGCCAAATCGGACAGGCTAATTCGCAAGGGTACCTGGGATAGAAAATACCTTGGGCGAGAGCTTAAAGGCGCCACGCTTGGCGTTGTTGGTTTGGGGCGCATTGGTTCCTTGGTGACGCGCCGGGCACAGGGTTTAGGGATGACGGTCATAGGCTACGACCCATATCTGTCTCGCAGACGTGCCGAAGATCTGAATGTCGAGCTGTTTGATGATCTCAAAACCATGCTGGCAAAGGCCAACTTTTTAACTGTCCATACCCCCTTAACTGATGAAACTTTTGGCATGATTGGTGCTGATGAGCTGGCAGCCATGCCTGATCAGGCCATTGTCGTGAATGCGGCTCGAGGCGGAATTATTCAAGAACAAGCCCTTTATGATGCGCTAAAAAGTGGCAAGTTGTTTGCAGCTGGGCTTGATGTCTTTGTTAATGAGCCGCCTAAAGTCGATCATCCGCTGTTAGAACTTGACAATGTGGTTTTTACTGCCCATCTTGGCGCAAATACCGTAGAAGCACAGGCTCGAGTCGGTACTGAAATCTTAGAACGTGTTGTTTTGGGTTTGCGAGGTGATTATTCCCGTGGTGCTGTCAACGCCCCTGCCCTTGCTCCCGATGTTATGGCAGCACTTGGACCCTATCTCAAACTAGGGGAAATTTTAGGAAAAATGGCCTCTCAGTTAGCCAAAGGCCGCACAAAAGATCTCGCCATTGAGTTTTCTGGCACCTTTCCCCGTGACCCTGACCCGGTGGCGATTGCTGTAACCAAGGGATTTCTCGAGCCCATTCTTGACGAAACGCCTAACTACATAAATGCGCCTTCGATTGCCAAGTCTAGAGATATTCGCGTGTCTAAAGTAAGTGATGCTCGCCCAAGAGCCTATACCAGTCATGTGCTGGTCAGTGCTATCAGTGACGAGGGTCGCGTAGCTATTGGCGGAACCGTATTTGGTGATAGTCCTCGTATTGTCCTTATCAATGATTTCCGCATTGAGGTTTTGCCGCAGGGTACCCTGCTGATATGCACTAACTATGACCGACCTGGGGCTATTGGTAAGGTAGGAACGGCGCTGGGCAATGCTGGTATAAATATTTCTTCGATGCAGCTCTCTCGTATAGGTGCCGATGATCTGGCGATGTTTGTCCTGACACTCGATCAGGTTCCTGCCGATGATGATTTGGAATCGCTGCGTAAAATGAGCGATGTTATCAATAGTCTTGAAATGGTGAAACTCTAAATGTATAAGCCCAGACTCTTTGCGCCAGGCCCGGTTGAAGTTCCGCCACAAGTGCTCGAGGCTATGGCGCGACCAACCATCCATCACCGTACGCCCGAATTTAAAGAATTGTTTTTACGGGTCAGAGAAAAACTGGCTGAGCTTTGCTGTGTTCCGGGTGAAGATGTGCTTATTCTGGCAGGAAGTGGGACTTCCGCCTTTGAAGCAGGTTTTCTGGCAAGTGTGCCAAAAGGCAGCAAGATCTTAGGAATCAATGCTGGTAAGTTTGGTGAACGCTGGGTCAAGCTGGCCAGAACTTTCGGCTATGGGGTTACAGACTTGCAGTTTGACTGGGGTAAAGTCGCAGAACCTGCCATGGTTCGGCAAGCCCTCGAGCAAAACCCTGATATTTCTGTGGTTATGACCACCCACTCTGAAACATCAACAGGTGCTCTCCACGATGTTCAGGCTCTGGCTAGGGCTATAAGAGAGGTCAGACCTGAGGCGCTAATACTGGTTGATTGTGTTACCAGTTTAAGTGCTACCGAAGTTCGGCCCAAAGAATGGGGGCTTGATGGTGTCTTCTCTGGTTCACAAAAGGGGCTTATGTTGCCACCAGGGCTCGGTTTTGCCTGGCTGTCAGAGCGCGCCTGGGCACAGCAAGATCTAAGTCCCAGTTTTTATCTTGATTTGCGTAAAGAGCGTAAGTCGCAGGTCAAGGGTGAGACCGCGTATACCCCTGCTGTTAATCTGATTTATGGACTCGAGGCCTCACTTGACATGCTTCTTAATGAAGGTATTGAGCAAGTCTGGCAGCGGCGTGCAAAGTTTAACGAAGCAATCATGGCCGCGGGCAAGGCTGTTGGCTGTAAACCATACGCAAAAAGGCCCAGCCCTGCCGTTGCTGCGCTTTATGCCCCCGAAGGTATTGCTGCTCCAGATATCGTTAAAGGTTTTACAAAGCGGGGAATGCGCATTGCTGGTGGGCAGGACCATGCCAAAGCTGTTATGTTTCGTCCTTCTGCACTGGGCTATGCTGACGCTTTTGATGTTATTAGCATTGCTGCAGCCCTCGAGGCCAGCCTCAGAGACCTTGGTCAAGCTATAGCGCAAGGTAGTGCCGTCGTCGCTGCTATGCAGGTGTTAGAAGGATAAGCATTGCCCCAGCTCTTCCTGATCAGACATGCTCCTACATGGCAAGACCCAAATCTGGCATCAAAGAACTGGCAATTAAGTCCAGAGGCTGAAACCTCTATTACACCCCTTGCTGCCTATCTGGAAGCTAAAGATATAGACTCTGTCGTCACAAGCGAGGAACTCAAAGCTATGGAAACTGGGCGGATTTTGGCTAAACAGTTGAACAAGCCGGTAAGCTTTTTTTCTGGATTAGAAGAGCATAACCGTACAGGCGTGACCTACCTTGAATATCAAGAATGGAACGCGACTTTAGAACGCTTTTTTAAGATGCCGAATGTTCTGGTGCTGGGACAAGAAACAGCTACTGAGGCAAAGGAGCGTTTTGCAAAGGCTCTTTATACGCTGTTAAAGATCTATGCTGATCAAAAGCTAGCCGTTGTCAGTCATGCAACCGTAATGGCCCTATTTGTTGCCTCGCATAATGGTTTAGATTCCTGGAAGTTTTGGCAAACTCTGAAGATGCCTGATTTACTGGTTTTGAACTTGCCAGAGTTTAAGCTCGAGGCTCGCCTCTAAACTTGCGGTGTACCAGATTTTGTATATCTACTGTGGTGAAAGTCCATGCTGATTGGATGCGCTTTTCTCCACAAACACAAAATTGGACACCTTACTAAAACTGAATAACCCGGTAGTCAAGGCGATTCTCAGCCAAGATCATTTCAAAAAACTGCCGGTGACCCAGAGCATCAATCATGGCAAAATGGTGCTCCTTATCAATCCAGATACCTTCTTTCATGACCGTATGACCATAGACGCCAAAGCGGTAGCCCGTTTGTTTTAAGAGTTCGGGTTTGTTATACCACCAGGTTTTTGTATCTGTATCATGATAAAAGAAGTCATCAAAATACTGCATGCCTGGTG
This sequence comes from Trueperaceae bacterium, assembly GCA_020431825.1. Classification (GTDB taxonomy): domain Bacteria; phylum Deinococcota; class Deinococci; order Deinococcales; family Trueperaceae; genus JAHEBB01. The sequence continues at coordinate 71,663 of JAGQHN010000004.1, forward strand.
TAGGTCCAGCATGGCAAAATTGCACATCGTAGTAGAGAATTTCACGTTCAAAATTACCCATCCAGGCAGCCAGATCCTCAGGCATTTTGATGCCACCCTTGGCTTCGTTAAATTCATCATGTTTAAGTCCGCCTCTGGTACTTAACTCAAACTTATGATCCAGCGCAGATTCATCATGATTGCCAAGAATAACCCTGACATTGCCATTGGCTTTGTCAACATAATCTTTAAACCTGTAAAGTTCCCTGATTTGTGCCTTGGCTGCACGCCTTAAGTGGTCATGATTTTGAGGGTCGTAGGGTTCTTCACCGACTGCCTGTGCGTAGGCCCTGGCATCTTTATAGTGAACCAGATCACCCATAAAGACCACTTGAAAGCGCCCTTCAACAACAGCTTCTGTGGGGTTTAGCTGAGCATCACAGGCATTGGAAGCCTTTAGAGCCAACCAGGCCTCGGCCCATTGACCATGCACATCGCCTATAGCAATGACCTTGATCATGCCCAAACTCCGGTCATGCCTGTACCCCCTGCACCAACAGGGCCCTAAGTTTGGAGTAAAGCTCTCTGGCAGCTTCTGGATTTTGCCCATAGCCCCCATAGCTCACCAGCAGTTTGGCGGCCTCGAGCCCTAAACCATCTTGCCTTAAGCGGTCAACCAGGCGGTCAATGGCTTGTTGCCCCTCAGGTTTGTCTTGCTTTACTGGCAGGGGCTCAACCGGTACAAACTCGGCAGAAGCAGTAATTTCAGGTTCATACAAAATGGTTTGATTTTCATAGTCATAATCGACCCAGTAAAGCTTATCTATTGCTGGGCCAGGAAGCATACCAAAAGCTTCCGCCGCATAAACAAAGGCGTCATAGGCTGCACTAACGGCATCCTGCCAGTCATATTTAAAAGAGGCAACTGCGGCTTTGCAGGTTTCTGCTATTTGCAATTCACAGATAATGGCGCGGCCTTCGACAGGTAAGAATTTTTGTGACCAGTTTTCCTGCCCCAGTAGCTGATTGAGGCGCTCGGTCACAGCCGCTGTGCGCACCTGGGGCCGAACTCTTGCCTGACGGGAATCCTGGGAAAGCTCAACAATACGCCACTCGAGTGCCTCAGGCGGAAAAGGAAAACGTAATTGTGACCAGAGCGATTCCTGCACAGCAGCAGTATATCAGGCTAATTCTTACAAAGTGCATACTTACTTGCTACCGAGCTTCTTTTATGCAGACCTTAAGAAGTAGTTAGCTACACCAGTCGTACAAACAGCAGCCTGGCTTTTGCCAGATTGGTAGCTTAAAAATAGTAGATTTAGCTTTGCTGACCGTCTGGAAAGAGTCCGCTAAAGTCTAAACTGTGGACATCAGTTTATAAAAGTCTTTAGCGCAAAAATTTGGAGAAAAGGTCTGGCATTTTGCAATAAGATAAGATGTGCACTTTAAGTTAGTGTCGTGGTACAAACTAGAGTTAAACTATGAGTCGCTTGAGAAAGGATTACCAGTTAAACGAATAAGCAATTATAGAGAAAACTCAAGTCAGGACAGATGTAAGTGACGAATCTGGACTTGCTTCGTATAATGCCGCCGTGGATACTGGGAGGACAACCATGAATCGATTAGTTTTGAGGCTTTTAGCATGTCTTGTGCTAAGTGTTGCGCTGGCACAAGAGATAAATAGACAAGAAGCGCCTACCTTTACCCTTAATGCCATGGTTCTTGATCAGTCAAGTCCGCTTATTCTTGAGGGGAGTCATTTATCCCCTGAGATGGACTATGAACTGAAACTAACGGATCCTGCGGGTAATGTGGTTCTGGAAGAGCAGCTGCGCTCGAGTGCCGATGGCACCATTATCTTTGACCAAGCGTTAGCAGAACAAGGTATCTGGCAGGTTGCCATTCGCGGCGAAGATGCGAGAGCCATTTTTGAAGTAGAGGTCAATGAGGCATCAGAAACAGCCGTAACCACTGAAGGGGTTGATAGTACAGCCAGCAGTGCCCAGGTGCATCAGGCCGAAGAAGTAGCGGTTGCTGAACCTGCGGCAACAGAGGCCAGTACTCCTGAACCAGGTGACACAGAGGCAGCCGAAACTGTTGATACAGCAACCGAAGAGGCTGCTGAGGTAGCCCCAGCCGCTGAAGCTGCTACTGAAACCACCGAAGACAATGCCGTTTCTGATATAAATGCAGAAACCACTGAAACTTCTGAGCAGGTCGCCGAAGAAAATGCACCTCTTGAAGGTGATACTCAAGCAGTAACGGCGGAAGAAGCGTTGACGGAAGCTGAACCTATTGATGCAACTGAGGCCGATACCCTAGCTGAAACACCAGCAGAAACAGCTGAAACTACCGTTGAGGTTCAACCTGAAGTTGCCGTAGAAGCCCCAGAAGCTAGCCCTGCTACCCCAGAAGGCAGTTCTGAAACAACGGCAGCTACTGAAGCTGCCCTGGTTGCTGAAGCTAGTCCAGCAGAGGCTCAAGCTACTGAAGAGCCAGACCCCCAGAGTTCTGAAACCACAGCAGAAACGCCTGCTGAAACAATGGCAGAAGCTGCTGATGAGTCACAAGCCCAGACAGATGTGGCCCAAGCTGAAGATGTTGCAGGCAGTAGCGAAGCCGCTACGCCTTTGCCTGGCGTAGATCCCTCGAGTGTCAGCGTGACATTGGAGGGCAGTTCCGTGCTCGGTCAAGCCAACGGGGCAGAAGCCTGGCGGCTGGACTTTCCTGTCGATAGTGGTGAAACGGCTGGTCTTTTAGAAACGCCTACAAGAGCTTATATGGGTCATGGCAATAGCTTGCTTGAACTTGATAAGTCAAATGGCAAGGTGCTTAATCGCTGGGCACTGGCAGGTCAAATCAGGGATATTTCTGGTGCGGCTGAAAGCTTGACCGTCACGACTCAGGTAGGGGCCGGAGCGCAAACTTTTCAGGTGGAAAACGGCGTTATTGCTGAACCAGTGAGGTTTGCTGCGGAACCCGAGTTGTTTAGCTGGTTGAAAAATGAAGCAGAAGTCGATAATCCTGCGCAAAGGCTCGAGCAGGACCCAACTAACCCTTATCTCTACTTAAAAGAGGCAGATAGTAGTGGCGCTATAGACGCTGCAAAAACCTTTTATGACCTTGCAGGGGTTGCTAGAAGCTTAGTAGATGCGGGAGAACTAGACCTGGCCAATCAGGCCATGGACAAGGCTATGACTGACTTCGCCAGGCGTGGTTACGACCCCAGACTGTTAAGAGATCTCAATTTACACGAAGCCTATAATTTCCCTCTGCGCCCTCTTGAGGCAGCAGTAGCGACAGGAGACGGCGAAAAGGCTGCATTTTGGGCAAACTGGCTAAAGTATTTTATTACCCCGGAAACGCCCCAAACCGCAGAAGCTATGCGAGATTACGCCAGTCTGGTGGCTAGACAGCAAGACCGAGCCGCTGCCAAAGAGTGGCGAACCCTTGCAAATAATGCAAATCGCTCCAATGTTGCGACCGTCATAGATAACTTCTTCGGTATGCTTGGGCGCACAGGCTGGTACGAGGTCATTTCTTTCCTGGTAGCGATTATTGCGCTGCACCTTGTCTTACTCTTTAAATACTGGTCACCACAGAGCTTGTTTTTGCGCCGCCGGAAAGCCATGGGACGCTCGAGTGGTGCGGTGCCTCGCCTGTTTGTCATGCGGTATTACAGCACGTTTGAAAAGCTAGTTCTGGTTTTACTTTTTGCTGCCACCCTTCTTTTAGCGGGGCTGGCTACCTGGAATGAGCAGAGCGTCAGCAGTTTGGCGATTGATTCAGGAAGCCTTAATGAAGAAAGCTTAAGTCAGGTAAATAGCGCCACTCTGGCTGGTCCACGTGGGAACTTTATCAAAGGATATGTAGCCCAGGTAAGTGGGGAAACCAGTCAGGCAGAGTCTGCCTATGCGGCAGCGGGTGATTTGCCTGCGGCTCTAAATAACCTGGCAGCCCTGTCAAATGATCCTGGACTTTATCAGGCTGCTTTGGATAAAGCACCTAATATGTCTGAGGCCAAATACAATCTGGGACAGGAGGTAGATGGCCTACTTTTCCAAAAAGATTATCAGGCCAATCAAGCAGTTCTTGCTGTTCCTAGCCAGGATGATATTCAGGCAGCAACTGCAGGTAGCTGGCAAAATGCTGTTGCCATTACCTTTAGTAATCCCTGGACAGCGCTACGTTTTGCCAATCCCTTACCTTCCTGGGGTGGACCAAGGCTTAGCTGGCTGAGTCAGTATCTCTGGTACTTAATCATGGTGCTCTTTTTCCTCTGGGCACTTGTAACTGTCGTATGGCTCTTTATTCCGAGACCGCGTCTTGCCCGCAATGCGCCGAGAAACCCTGCTTACGAACTGCTTGCGCTGCTTATTCCAGGTAGTGGCGCCGCAGATGAAATGTGGGGACTGCTCTTACTGGTGCCCTGGGCTATTATTGGTTTAGATACCTTGGCAGACATCTTTAATTGGGGCTTTGGCATAGGACTCACAAGGCGCTGGGACTATATTCTGCTGGGTATTATCTACTTGATAAACACCGTAGCGGTCGTGGTGGAATTTTTCTCTTACAGCAGGCGTATGCGTGCGCTTAAACGTGATGATGAAGACCTGGCAAGGGAGTTTCACCTTACTAAATAAATCGTTTTGCTGCGGAAGTGACGTTGCGTCACTTCCGCAGCCGAGCGGATGTGTTTAGCAATCGACCCATTCTGGTTGTATTACTCCCCTAAAATACGGTTAAAGAATCCAAAATTATCCGAGTAAAGACTGAACTGTGGACCCTATTGGAGCCACAGTTTTACTATTGACCCCGCCTACTTAGCGTGATAGGGTATGCACTAATATGAACGTGAATGTATAAAGATACAGTAGCGTTTTATTGCTATTAATGATGTTCCAAGAATTTTTTCGTAACCGACGTAGCTAAGCCCCTTAACTGGGGAAGCTTGAAGTCTGGACGAACAAAGTCTTGGATTTTTTTATGGAAGGTGCGCTATGCTTATGACCAGTCAAGAGGTAAACACCATGAATCATCCTGAAAATGAAGCCCACGAAGCTGCTCGCCTGCGCTGGGCAGAACTTAAAGACGCTCTTGCAATGGTAAAGCTCTATAATCTGGCCAGGGCCAAGAAGCTCGAGACCTTTGAAACGATGACTGACTGGCTCGAGCACGGTGGCGGCCTCATTTTGGAAGATGCCTTTGGTCAGATGCTTTGTGCTATTCGCTGGCGTGAAGGCGATGAGGGCTGGCAGGTGGACCGAATTGCAACCTTACCAGAAGCCAGAGGACGCAGTTATGGTCGCTGGCTTATGACTAAGGTAGAAGCTCTGGCGATTCGTAGGAATATTCCCACCTTGAAGCTACAGTTAGATGAGACAAGAGACGACCTGCTCCAGTACTATCAAAGAATGGGTTACCGCATGGAGTCACAAGATGCTGAAACCTGTCTGCTAACAAAGCGTGTTGGTGGCACCTGGCAATTTAAACAGGCAATGTAAACAGGCAATTTAAATGCTAGGGCAGTCCTAGGCGGCAAGGGCAGAACTGTCAGCCTCATCAAGCAAACTGGCGACCACGGCGGTCTTACCCAGAGGATAAAGGTGAACTCCGGCAACACCCAGGTCTTTGAGATCTGCAATCAGCCTTTTTGCCCAGCGAATACCGGCAAGCTTACCTTCTTGTGCAATTTCTGCTTTAAGTGCCTCGGGTACGTTGCTCCAGGCACTGACGCGCTCCGCCATTTTTGAGCTTCTTAAAGGCAAGACGCCATAAAGGATTGGAGCAGGTGGCTTGCCATCAAAGACTTCGAGAAATCGTAAAACTTCATCTTTGGTAAAGACCGGCTGTGTTTGGAAAAAGTCAGCACCGGCTTCTAGCTTGGCCTCGATTTTGGCGCGCTCGAGTTGCAAATCTTTAGCGCCAGGGTTTGCGGCGGCAGCAATCCTAAAATCCGTAGGGCCATCCAGGTCTTTTCCCTGAGACTGACCCGCATTGAGTGTTTTGACCAGCCGAATAAGGCTGCTAAGATCAAGTTCAAAAACGCCTTTGGCATGGGGGTGATCACCACGAGAAAGAGGGTCCCCTGTTAAAGTCAGGATGTTTTGCAGACCCAGGCTTGCGGCACCAAGCAGGTCGGCCTGCAGGGCCAGACTGTTGCGGTCACGGCAGGTAAAATGAAAGATGCTTTCTAGCCCCACCTCGCGCTTAATGGTATAGGCGGCGACAATAGAACTCATGCGTAAACTGGCCATGGGCGAGTCAGTGACGTTAACGGCATCAACGAGCGTCTTTACCTCTTGAGCCTGTTTTAAAAGATTACTTGTGTCAGGGCCACGTGGAGGCTCGAGCTCGGCAGTAACGACAAAGGATTTTCCTAATTTTTGACTTAGTTGTGACATAAAGAGCGCCTTTCTTAAACGGGTCGCAGGATGACAAGATCCCATTTGCAGATTGAAAATTGTTAAGAAGGAGCTAACGATTCCTTCCCATCTTTCCTGACCTTAGGCCATCGTGACCTTAGCCGGGCTGGAGGAAGCACCCACCTATATGAAGGCTGGTTGCTGCGGCGTCGTAGAGCCAGTTCTCTTAGCCGCTCTTGATGAGTTGCTTAAACCATTTTTCATTTAAGCTTTGCTATTTTTGCCTATTTTGACCCAGAAGTCAAGGCAAAGAAAGGTTTCTGACGTAATCTCTTGTCGGTTGGGTATAGGCACTTGTCAGAAGCGGCTGAATGCTCTGATTACTGACCACTCAATTCCTGAAATGCTGCTTTTAAGAGTATGGAGGCTAACTTGCGTAAGCTGAGCAGGGGTTTGTTCTTTGTTCGGGCATATAATTCACAAATGCTTTCAGCTGATGTGTCTGCTAAATCTACCAGAGCCTATGTATTACTTGCGCTTGCTGTTCTGTTTTGGGCAGGAAATTCTGTTTTAGGTCGCGCCGTTCGCTCAGAAATTCCGCCGATTGGACTGGCCTTTTGGCGCTGGACGCTGGCAAGCCTGGTCATAGCACCCTTTTCATGGCGGTATTTTGTGAGGGATTTGCCTGTAATAAAAAAACATTTGCCAATTCTCTTGCTTCTAGCCTTTTTAGGGGTGGGTAGTTTTAATACCTTACTTTACTCCGGTTTGCAATATACCCAGGCACTTAACTCTGTGCTTTTGCAGACACTCTTATCAGCTATTGTGCTGGTTTTGTCTCGAGTCTTTTTTGGCGTAAAGATTCGGGCTTTACAAGTCCTTGGGGTCGCTATTGCCTTTATCGGCGCAGCCATCATTATCTTCAAAGGGAGTTTGACGACCCTACTTAATTTTCGGCTAAATCCTGGTGACATCATTATCTTACTTGCGGTTGTGCTCTATGCTGGCTATACCGTTTTATTGCAAAAACGCCCTAAGATTCATCCTCTTAGTTTTGTCTTTGCCACTTTCATCCTGGGCGCTCCCATGATTTTGCCCTTTTATGTGTTTGAAAGCGTAACCGTGAGACCCGTTCACCTGAACTCTCTGACGCTGCTAAGTTTTCTGTATGTAGCGATTTTCCCCTCGATTTTATCTTACCTTTTTTACAACCGGGGCGTTGAACTTGTGGGGGCAAATCAGGCAGGGCTCATTGCCTATATGAGCCCGGTCTTTGGAACGGTTCTGGCTATTGTGTTTTTAGGGGAAAGCTTTAAGGTCTTTCATGCCTTTGGTATTTTGCTCATTTTTCTGGGTGTCTTTATTGCTACGCGAATCAGGCCTCAAAGGTCATAATCAACAATCACGGGAGCATGGTCAGATAGGTTGGGGCTCATAGGCATTTCGGCAAGACGGATTTTCTCTGCTAGTTTGGGCGTGACAAACTGATAGTCAAGACGCCAGCCAACATTTCTGGCTCTGGCATTGGTACGTAGTGACCACCACGAGTAGGTGGTGGTTTCGGGACCAGCGTAGCTGCGATAAGCATCGACCAGGCCAAGCTTTAAAAAACCGTCCATCCAGCTCCGCTCCTCGGGCAAAAAGCCACTGTTTTTCTGATTGCTTTGCCAGTTGGTCAGGTCAATCTCTTTATGGGCAATATTTATGTCGCCACATATAATGAGATCACGCCCTTCGGCTAAGAGTTTCTTTATATGACTTTTGAAGACCTTTAGAAATTGCATTTTGTAGATTTGCCTGGGGCTGCCACTCGAGCCCGAAGGTACATACACACTAAGCACCGTCAAATCGCCAAAGTCAGCTCGCAGCACGCGACCTTCGCTGTCGTACTTTTTAACCGTTAGACCACAGCTGTGACTGTTTGGCTCGAGTCTACTCACGATGCCAACACCGCTATAACCTTTGCGCTCAGCGCAGTGAAACTTGGCGACGTAGTCTAGAGGCATCGCCGGAATGTCATCTTCATGCGCTTTCACTTCTTGCAAGCACACAATATCAGGCTGTTTGTCATTTAAAAGCTCGATAAATCCTTTGGCATAGGCCGCGCGAATGCCATTAACATTAAAACTCATAACCCGCATAGACTCTGAGTTTATCGCTTTGGCGAAGCTTTGACAAAACTATGCCAGATCAGGTTTATCTCGAAGCTCAAAGATGCGTACATCTATCCAGCCAAACAAACGAACTGCGAGAAAATAAAGGTCGGGAAAGATAAAGTCAGCATCCTCGAGGATTTCCTTAAAGAGTAAATCCGAGTGCAGTCTGCTAAAGCCTATCACTGCGAGAGCTTCTCTTTCCTGATAAAGAGCGTCATGAAACTTGGCGGCCCTTACTGCTTTTGGGAGCTTATTGCTTTCATCAAAAGGACCATCCCAGGTGCCAAGCATAAGTGGGCCAATATGGAATTTTGGGGAACATCCATCCCAGGCAAAGCCTGTAAAGTCTGGGCGGTTTGCCTTATGTCTGAAGCCACCATCAGGACAAATCGTAATCCAGCCGCCTTGGTAGCTAAAGCCCAGAAGTCGTGGATGCTTGGTCTGAAAGTAATCTGGTTTTTCTGTGCAGTAAAGACAATTTTCTCGGAACTGGCTGGGCCGCATGTACCAGTATACTTTTGCTAAGTTGCCGTGGTTGCAAACTTGCATGAGATGGGGGTAAGCGAAAATAACTGCTTCTAAAGCTGATAATGTCAGAATGAATGAATGAAAGCCGCGCTTTATCATGAATTTGCCACCGCATTAACAGTTGAAACAGTTCCCGAACCTGTATGCCCTGCCGATGGGGTCATCATAGAGGTGAAAGCAAATGGTATTTGCCGTAGTGACTGGCATGCCTGGATGGGGCACGATGCCAGTATTAAGCTGCCTCATGTACCAGGACATGAGCTTTCTGGCGTGATCGCAGAGTGTGGACGTGAGGTTAAAAACTGGCAACCTGGTGAGCGTGTGACCACTCCTTTTTGCGGTGCTTGTGGTAGCTGCGAGCAGTGCCTTTCAGGTAATCAGCATATTTGTGACCATGACTATCAGCCAGGGTTTTCTGGCTGGGGGTCTTTTGCGCAATATGTGATGATTCCTAAAGCTGATACCAATCTGGTGCGTCTACCTGAAAGTCTGGACTTTGTAGAGGCAGCCAGTCTGGGTTGCCGCTTTATGACCGCTTTTAGAGGGGTGGTTGATCAGGCTAAGCTTCGCCCAGGGGAATACCTGGCTGTGTATGGCTGCGGCGGCGTGGGCCTTTCTGGCATCATGATTGGCGTGGCCCTTGGCGCGCAAGTTATTGCCGTAGATATAGATGAGACCAAGCTCGAGCTTGCCAAAAGTCTGGGGGCTGTTGTTACAATAAATGCGAAAGACGGTAAACCCTATGGTGCCATTCGTGATTTAACAGGTGGCGGAGTGCACGTTTCAGTAGATGCGCTAGGCTCACAGCTAACCTGCCGTAATGCCATACACTCTTTGCGTAAACGCGGCCGGCACGTTCAAATTGGTCTAATGCTTGCCGATGATGCCAATGCCAGCTTGCCAATGTACGCCGTGATAGCCAAAGAACTGGAAATCTACGGCTCTCATGGCATGCAAGCGCACCGTTACCCTGCCATGCTGGACATGATTGTTCGTGGGAGGCTCGAGCCAAAGCGTCTTATTGGTAAAACAGTTAGCCTCGAGCAGGCAGGTACGGAGCTTATGTCGATGGGTCAGTTCTCGCAAGCCGGTGTTACTGTTATTAATTCGTTCTAAATTATAAGACCCGGTCTCCGGTAACATGGATTTTTGCTCGAGCTTCTCTGGTTTTATCCCAATAATAAATTCGGTATGATGAGCTAGCGAGAGAAGGTAGAAATGATCGTGGGTCTTCGGGTTTTTGAAACGTGGGCATATGCTTTTCTTTAATGCCCTTTTTTACCTTTGCTTTGTAGGACTAATTTTAGATCATCTGATCACAGGTTTTATTTCGCTTTTTTTCCCTGAGCAGGCAAGACGCTGGTTTGAACATTTCTATAGCATTCGTTTGACTGACGCCATGATGCTGCTCTTTAAGCCCTGGGGACTGCTTGGACTTTTTGCAGCGGCAAGCGGTATCGTTATGCTTTTTGGACTTGAACGCTACAAATATTTCTTGCTGCTTTTTGCTGCCTTAGTCTTAGGAAGGCTCATTTTAAGGTTCGTTTTGGCAAGAGAAGTGCATGAACGCTTCAAACTTTCTCTGCGACGAAACATGCGGCAAGTGAGTATTTTACTGCTTTGCATGCTTACCTTTATCGGCAAGTATTTGAGTCTCTGATTTTGTTTACAATGGGTAGCTAAGGTAGCAAACAAGTAAGTCTGCAAATGATGACAACAGGAATAAAGATGACCACCCTTGGCTAAGGTTTTGGCTTCGGTCAGCATGTCTTTTGTCGATATGGGGTAAACTTTGTCGTTATGCAGTTTCCCCTTAACCGCCCCGCCAACTTAGCTGTTTTTGCATCAGGTCGTGGGTCAAATCTAGATGCTATTTTGCAGGCTTTTCCGCAAGGACATAAGATAGCCAGGGTTGCCATGGTTATGTCTGACAATGCTGATGCGGGTGCACTTGAAAAGGCAAAACAAAGAGCTATTCCTAACTATACTTTTCCCTTTCCAGCCAGAAAAAAAGATGAGAATGGTCAAGGACGCAAAGCCTTTGAAGTTGAGGCAGAAAAATACTTGCAGGCACAAAGGATTGATCTTATTTGTCTGGCAGGCTTTATGAGATTGTTTTCCCCTGAGTTTAACGAGCGCTGGCAAGGTAGGATGCTGAATATTCATCCGAGTTTGCTGCCTGATTTTAAGGGGCTTCAGCCTCAGCGGCAGGCACTCGAGGCAGGTGTAACTGAAGCGGGTTGCACTGTTCACTTTGTTGATGCAGGAGTAGATACCGGGCCAATCATTTTGCAAAAGCGCGTCCCTGTTTTGCCAGATGACACCGAAGAAAGCCTATCAGCGCGCATTTTGGTTCAGGAGCATCTGGCCTATCCGGAAGCAATACATCTGATACTAATGGGTAAAGCACGATTTGAGGCGGTTTTATGAGGGTCATGGTGGTAGGTAGTGGGGGCAGAGAACACGCCATTGTTCTGGCACTCAAAAAGAGTAAGCGGGTCACCGAGGTATTCTGTGCTCCTGGTAATGCAGGAATTGCTCAGGTGGCGAGTTGCCTGGCAACAGATGCATCGGTTTCTTCTTTGCTGGCTCTGGCAAAAGAGCAGGCTATAGATCTGACGGTGGTTGGACCAGAGGGTCCCCTGGTTGCTGGTATTGTTGACGCTTTTGAGGCGGAAGGTTTACAGATTTTTGGCCCAAACAAAAAAGCGTCTCAGCTCGAGGGTTCAAAAGTCTTTTGTAAATCCTTTTTAGAGCGGCACGTTATACCAACGGCAAAGCATCAGAGTTTTAAGGATGAACTGTTAGCACTCGAGTATCTGGAAAAGGTGGGAGTGCCTATAGTTATTAAAGATTCCAATCTGGCAGCAGGTAAAGGAGTCACGGTGGCGACGGAAAAAGAACAGGCCAGATCTGCCATCGAAAACATCCTCAGTGCGCCCGAAGGGGGAGAGCTGGTCATTGAGGACTATTTACCGGGCCAGGAGGTCAGCTTTCTCATATTTGTTGATGGAGAAAGCTACGCGCCTATGCTACTTGCCCAGGATTACAAACAGGCTTTTGATGGTGACAGGGGTGACATGACCGGCGGGATGGGTACAATTGCGCCCGTTTCGCTGTTGAGTGATGCGCAGTATGACTATGTACGCCGTGAAATCATCGAAAAGACCCTTGCAGGTTTAAAGAAGGACGACATTCTTTATAAAGGCGTTCTTTTTATAGGGCTCATGGTGACGGAAAGTGATGTAAAGGTGCTCGAGTTTAACTGCCGTTTTGGTGATCCAGAAACGCAGGTGGTTTTGCCCCTTCTCAAAACAGATTTGTTAGAAATAATGGAAGCGGTGATTGAGGGCCGATTGGCTGAGACTAGGCTCGAGTGGTCAGACGAGGCAGCCGCTTGCATCATCATGGCGGCCCCAGGTTATCCGGGAAGCTATAAGAAAGACATTCCCATCACGGTTCCAGAATTAGCCAAGAACGTCACGGTTATACATGCAGGTACACGGCTTAAAGAGGGTCAGCTTGTTTCCAGTGGGGGGCGAGTTCTGGGGGTTACTGCCGTAGCCGACAACCTTGATCGGGCAATTGCTAGCGCCTATGAGGCGGTAGAGGACATTGAGTTTCCTGAAGCTCATTACCGCAGAGATATTGGCTCGAGACTGCAAAAGACCAAAAACTAAGCGTTTGATACTCGGCAGCAAATTGACATTAGGTATACCATCACCTATCTTTCTTTTACCTTGCAAAGAGAGCGCTAAACTTAAGGTATGCTTGATGATAGTAGTAATTTAACAAGTTTAGATAGCAGCAATTTGCTTGGTCGACTGGCTAGTTTGCCGCATTCCTATGACGGACCCGATGGTTTGCGCAAAGAACCCTACGGGCTTATGGCTTATGGTGAAGCCTCGAGCCTGCCTGGCTTACTAAAGGGCTGGATAGATGCAGGTCTGGTACTGTCTGGCACGCAGTTTTTGTTTGCCGGTGGCTTTGACTATGGGGATGTTGCGCCTATGAAACTTAATGCTGAAATGGGCGGGGCCGAGGTCATTGTTGTGGGTCACGCTGTTCATGAGCCTAATTTTGAAGTCCTGCCAGATGTTTTAAGCACTTATACCTATGCAGGCTATTTGGCGCATGCGACCGGGCATAAAGAGGACTGGCGCGAGGCCAATCGCCTGATGGCAGAATTAGCGACCGTGTTAAACGCTGACGTGGCTACTGAGAAAAATCCAGCTAAGGCAATGGCCTGGAGTCTATGGAACCGGGTGCCTCTGGTTCTGGCAAATCGCAGGCAGAGTGGGCTTATGAGTGTCGTTCAGCGGCTGCTTGCGAGGGTCGGGAAAACCTTAGTGATTACGACAGCCGAGCATCCTTTAGAAGTGGTGACGGGCGCTTTTGAAAGCAGGCATCAGCTTGGCGATGATCTGGTCGCGGTACTTTTAGGTGAAAAAGACGAAGAACTGGGACTGGTAGAAGAGGTGCTGGAAAGCCGTGTGGCCCAGCTCGAGCAAATCTCTTTGCCTTTTGGTGGGGTAGGCAGCCCTCCTCTGGATGTCGCTGCATATAATTTGGTGATCTGGTATATCAGCCTGTGGGTAGCAACTTATCTGGCGATTTTAAGCAAATTTGACCCGATGGACTCAGGTGTTTATCAGGCCGTAAGAGAAACGGTTTTAACAAAGTAAATGATTTTTAGATAAAAAAAATGTTGGCTTCTTTGGCAAAACGTCATCATTGAGACCTCAAAAGTAGGAAGAAATTTCTTGCTCAAATGGGTAGACTGGTGAAATAACATGGTCACGCATGTTAAGGGTACTCCATAGTGAATTTGCAATATGACTGAGTTGGTTGTCCGTATTCGTTCCCCTCAGATTAATTTGCATTTCGCAAATTAACCATGGAGATACTTAGAAAGTGAAACAGCAATGATTCTGACCTTTGAACTAGGACTCATTTTATTATCAGTCATCCTCCTGGGGGTTTGGGGCATTGTCAGCGGTGTACTCCAATCTCGCCAAAAAAAGCTGGAAGACCCGGTGAGCCCGCAGCAGTTAAGCCGTCTGGCGCAGCCCTACCGAGAGCTTATGGGCGAAGCTGTCAGCATTTATAAAGATGTTGCCAACCACGCTGAAACGGCAAACGAGGCGCTAAGGCCTGAACTTCATAGCTTGCTTTTGCGCGTCGCGCTACTCTTAAAACTTGCCTATCCAAAGGCAGAGCACGGTACGAACCTGAAAGCGTACGCCCTGCAACTTCAGGCTGATGATGAACAGCAGACCTCGCTCGAGTCTCGAGCTCAAGAAACAGCGGTAGAACTTCAGGACTTTTTGCGGCAGCTAAAAACTCTGAGATCTAAGCTTTACCAGTTACTTTCTGATGCGAGCAGGCTCTCGGCAGATTTGCCACTAAAGCAAGATCTGGATGAAACCTTTGCTGAATTGGCGGAACTCGAGACTCGCCTAAAGATGCCCGACCTAGAGAAATATCCCATACCAGAAAAGATGGAGACGCGTTAAGAAACCAAACTTCAACATTAATGGTTGTTGGGTTGTAAATGAAAAATTCATCAATAGTTTTTTCCTGCTAGGTTAAAGTGTGGGTCATGTTGAGATGGAAGAGTCAAGGAATGAGTTTATCAAGGGTTTTGCCTAAGCTGGCTAGATATTTGCTAATAATGCTAGCGGGTACAGCTATTTTATTATCTGCCTGTGTACCAACCACTGCCAATCCGGATAGTGGCGAGCGTGTGGAAGTGGCGCAACTAACCGACACCATCACCTATTACCCGCATCAGGTGGGGGCTGAGTGGCGCTATCTGGAAGAAAATGTTCCTCTAGAGTCTATGCCGCTAGTGCAAAGAATTGATGGTCCTACCATCATTGATGGGGATTTGTGGGTAAAGTCAAGGCTCGAGGGTCAGGGTATCGAGATTTTTACCTACCGCCAGTTTCGGCCAGATGGGGTATTTCTGCTAAGAACCGACAAGCCAGGGACCGAGATTACCTTTGATCCTCCCATTCAGCAGTTCCCCGCTGAAAACACCTTAAAGACAGGGGCAAGCTGGTCTGGTGATACCACTGCCCATCTCTTTTTTCCAGATGCTGTAGCAGAGAACCAAAATGACGAGTTGCCTATTCATTATGTCTACACCGTTGTTGACCAGCGCAAAGTGACCTCTCCGGCAGGAGCATTTGATGTTTTTGTTATTAATTTCGTAACGCGAAACCTTGATGAGCAAGGGGCTACGGTTCAGGAGTTTTCCCAGGAAATCTGGTTTTCCCCTTTTGTAGGAGAAGTGCGTACAGAACAGGGCTATTATCTCGTATCAACCAACGTGACCGAAACGCAAGAATAATACCCTTTAGATTTGCTATTTTCTCAGGCTTAAGCTTCGGCTAAGTATTACTAACACAGATTATACAAACCTAACATTACTGGGATTTGAAAAGCAAACATTTGTACAGAAGATTTGGGTTTAACTGACAACGGTCTATTAATTAATGATTCAGCTCTACCTTACAGACTTCCCTAGTCTCTCTAAATGTCTGTCTGTATAAGTTTGCGCTCTGGGTAGTTTTTCATCCTGTGTGCCACCAATATTTGCTAAAAAGCGGTAATTGCGATAAAAGAGCAAGGAACGCTACCGAAATCTTTGGCTGTTCTCTGCTAAACTTCTGCAAACGACCCCACTTGGGAGGCACATGTCTTACTTAGCAAACATTAACTGGCCTCAAGACCTGAAGGCTTTAACAAAAGAAGAGTTACCGACTCTGGCAGAGGAATTGCGCAGCGAAATCATTCGGGTGTGTTCCATTGGTGGGGGGCATCTGGCCTCGAGCCTTGGTGCAGTAGAGTTAACGGTTGCCCTGCACTACCTGTTTGACTCGAGCAAAGACCGCTTTGTCTGGGATGTTGGTCATCAAACCTACGGTCATAAAATTTTAACAGGCCGTAAAGACCGTATTGAGAGTATTCGTAAGCCGGGGGGGCTTGCTGGTTTTACCACCAGCAGTGAGTCAGAGCATGACGCTCTTACGGTAGGTCACGCCAGCACCAGCATAGCCGCTGCCTTAGGTATGGTTCTGGCTCGAGACGCCAGACGGGAAAGCTATGAAGTTATCCCCATCATTGGCGATGGTTCGCTTACAGGCGGTATGGCGCTGGCTGCGCTTAATCAGGTCGGGCAGGTAAAGCCGCGCATGACCCTAATTCTGAATGACAATGAAATGTCGATCAGTGAAAATGTTGGAGGGCTAAAAAATTACCTGCGAAGTATGCAGGTACAGCCCTGGTTCCAGCGCGCAGAGAAGTCAGGTAAGCAAGCGCTCAGTAACTTTAAAATGATTTCTGAATTGGGGAGTCGTGCCAAACATGCAGCACGCCATTTTCTTGATCCTGTTAGCTTAAATCCCTTTCACGCGATGGGGGTGCGCTACGTTGGTCCCATAGATGGTCACGATCTTGAGCAACTGCTCTATTACTTGGATCATATTCGCCAGCTCGAGGGGCCGACCCTCCTGCATATCATTACGAAAAAGGGCAAAGGCTATGAAATTGCCGAGGCTGACCCCATTGTCTGGCACGGGGCCAGCAAATTTAACCCGCAAGCTCCGGTTGCGCCTTCTAAAGGATATAGCTGGTCAGATGCCTTTGGCGAAGCTGCGACCAGCCTTGCCGATAAGGATGACCGGGTGTGGGTTATAACGCCTGCTATGCGAATTGGTAGTGGTTTAGATGATTACAGCAAAGCTCATCCTGATCGTTATATAGATGTTGGAATTGCTGAAGATGTGGCAGTGACGGTCGGAGCTGGACTGGCGCTCCAGGGAGAAAAACCCATTGTCGCCATTTACAGCACCTTTTTACAGCGTGGTTTTGATCAGGTTATTCATGATGTTTGTCTGGAAAACCTTGATGTGGTATTTGCCGTCGACCGTGCAGGTCTGGTCGGTGGTGACGGTGCTACGCATCAGGGTATCTTTGATCTGTCTTACTTAAGGGCTTTACCTAATATGTCAATTGCTATGCCCAAAGATGCTGATGAAATGCAGAGTATGCTTAAAACAGCCCTGGAAATGGGTGGTCCTAAAGCTATACGCTGGCCCAGAGGAAGTGTAAAGCAAGCTGCAAGCCTCGAGCTTAGTGACTGGCCTACGCTAGACTGGGGCAGCTGGGAGACGCTCAAAGAAGGTAAAGAGGTATACATCTTGGCCTTTGGAGCAACCCTTAATTATGCACTCGAGGTTGCCAAAACCGAAGCTGATGTAGGCGTAATCAACGCTCGATTTGTTAAACCTTTAGATGAGAAAATGCTTCTTGATTTGGACTCGAGTGCCAAGACGCTCATAACCGTTGAAGACCATACGATAATGGGAGGCTTGGGCAGTGCGGTTGCTGAATTTATTGCAGACCATCAGCTAAATCTAAACTTGAAACGTCTAGGTATTCAGGATGTAGTGGTGCCTCATGGTGATCCTGCAAGCCAGCATGAAGATCTGGGCTACGGACCTGAGGCGATTCGAAAAGTACTTGCTGAGCTTGGCTACAGTTCGGCTCGAGTCTTTGCTCAAGCCTCAGACTAATGCCAAAAGGCAGATTTTCTCTGAGCCATAGGGTTCGGTAACTCTCCTGGTTTTGGGTGCATTTTAGGTAAAGACAAAAGATTCTAGGCAAGAGCAAACTTGCTTGCGCTAGAATCTGCCGGTCTCAAGGTGTCAGTTGTGAGTGATTTCCTATTCGGATAAATGCATATCAGACCGTTGACAAACGCAGAATACTTGGGTATCATTCCCTTCGCTTCGTTGCAGAAACGAGCACGGCCCGGTAGTGTAGCGGTTAGCATATCTGCCTGTCACGCAGAAGGTCGCGAGTTCAAATCTCGTCCGGGTCGCCAGAGCTTAACTGAGTTGGGTAGGTTGTCAAAAGCAACTTACCCGAAAACTCGGAAAAAGTTTAAAAGGCCAGGTAGCTCAGTCGGTAGAGCATACGACTGAAAATCGTAGTGTCGGCGGTTCAATCCCGCCCCTGGCCACCAGAAAAAGAAACCCTGTCTAGCGCGAGAAAGTTTATAGCTGGACAGGGTATTTTTGTGTGAAAGTCTAGCTAAAAACTTTACGGAATCTTAGTGTCTAAATCAAAACTTTACCTGCTCCAATTTTAGTTTCGAGCGGTGGTTTCAGGTCGGAGTAACAAGGGAAGGATTCTATTCACCACAGGTGGCATAAGTACCGACAAATCTTATGGGCAGCGCCGACCAGAGTTAGTGTTCAAAATAGCCTCTGGTAAGAGCTTAGATTACTTGATGATTTAACACTCGAGTCCTGCTTTACAGTCACATGTATATGCTTTTCTCAACCGCGTTTCAGTAACGACTTGCTTGGGTAAGGCTTGGTTTGCTAGGGGCAGTTCATGGCTTTCAATTTCTTTGGTTTCAAGATGGGTACTGCTGTAAATTATGTTTCCCATACTATCTAACTCGTAACTAAAAAACTTGCCCTTGTCCAAATAGCTAATCATAATTCACCTCTTGGTTAGGGTTATTTGACTTTTTCTAAGGGGTTAAAAGGACACTTGAAATTTGCCTTAGGGCTTGTGTCAGATATGGTAAGCACACCGCTTACCTAATATAGTTTAGCACGTATTCGCTGATTTTTAGGCTTAGAAGCAACGCGCTCAGTAGCTTAGACTCGCAAGCAGAACACCCTTTAGGCTGAACAAGTTCCTTGAGTTCCCTTTACGGCCAAACAAAGCGGATTCGTTTCATACTTGATACGGCAAAGAGTAGGCAAACAGCTTTATGTTTAAAAGATGAGTCCTCCTTCTGCATGATTTCTTTGGTAAGTAAGCCTGTTACAGTTGCTTATGATGAAAGCAATTAGCTACGAACGGTATGGGCCTCCAGAGGTTTTGAATCTAAAAGACCTGGAAAAACCTCAACCAAAGGCCAACGAACTACTTATAAAGGTGCAAGCTGCAGAAGTGACTAAGGCCGATTGTGAATTGCGTAGCTTTAAACTTCCTGTAAATTGGACCTGGCTACCTATGCGTATAGCTATAGGTTTTAGAAAACCAAGAAAACAGGTTCTCGGTATGTACTTTGCTGGAGAAGTTGAGGCGATGGGTCAAAACGTTTCCCAGTTTAAAAAAGGTGATCAGATATTTGGTTCTTCTGCCTTTCGTTTAGGGGCTTATGGCGAATATGTCTGTCTTCCCGAAACTTATACGGTAGTGCCTATGCCTGACAACGTCAGTTTTGAAGAAGCAGCAAGTATCCCTCTGGGAGGACTAAACGCGCTCCATTTTTTAAGACTAGCAAAGCTTCAATGGGGTGAAAAAGTATTGATTAATGGTGCAGGTGGCAGCATTGGCATAGTAGCCATTCAGCTTGCGAAAACTATGGGGGCTGAAGTAACAGCCGTTGATAGCGACGTAAAAGAAGAAATGCTGCAAAACATTGGGGCTGACCACTTTATCGATTACCGTAAAGAAGACTTTAGCAATGGGGGGCAGACCTATGACGTGATTTTGAGTATGGTTGCCAGCACACCTTACTCGCGAGTCATCAGGGTTCTTAACCCAGGTGGGCGCTATCTTCTGGCTAACCCCCGCCTGGTCGATATGATGCGTGCTGGCTTCAGTTCAAGCTTTACAGATAAGAAGGTGATTTTTGCCTTTGCAAAAGAAACAAAAGAAGAACTACTGACGCTTAAAACTATGATTGAGCAGGGCAAACTAAAGCCAGTGATTGATGGAGTATTTCCAATGTCAAAGGCTGCCGAAGCGCATGGGCGGGTTGAAACCGAGCAAAGGCTTGGTTCCGTAATTATTTCTATGCAAGCGTAAGAGGTCTTTCATTGGGTAGGTAGTCAGCACTTTAAAATTCAGGATTTGCGACCGATACTGGTTCCCAAAATTACCCCAATAACAACACCTATGCCGGTACCCAGGGCAAGATTGCCTGTTGCCACACCCATTGCTGCGCCTATTGCCACACCAAGGGCAAGCCATACGCCCATGGCCTGATTTGATTTTCTTTTCTCTTTATTGTTTTGCTCCATTACTGAGCTCCTTATTGCAGGTTCTTGTAGATTGAATCAGGTGAGAAAAGGTACCCATCACCTGTCTTAGCCCTACCACCCTTTCGCACATTCCGGATAGCTCGAGCCTAGCAAAAACGCAACTAACATGCAAAAGCTGCTCCCATGATAGAAAAGGTAGTTGAGCAACCGGGAGGTTACCTGAACATGACCCATGCAAAGTTAAACCCATCAGACCAAGCTGCACACCCTTCAAGACTGATCGTAGCGTTAGACGTCTCGAGCTTTGAAGAAATGAAGGTCATAGTTGAGACTATAGGTGAAAATGTCGGTATTTATAAAATAGGCCATCAATTATTTACTGCCCAGGGTCCTAAAGCCCTTGTTTACTTAAAAGAGCAAAAAAAAGCTGTTTTTCTCGATGCAAAACTGCATGAAATCCCTAACTCAGTGGCTGCTGCGGTGAAAGAAGCAGCTATTCATGGGGTAAAGATGATAACGGTTCATGCTTCAGGTGGCAAAAAAATGATGCAAGCTGCTGTTGAAGCAGCAAAACCTTTTCCAGACCTTCATATCCTGGCTCTAACCGTAGTGACGGGGCTCTCCGATCAGGACTTAAGGGAAATAGGGTTTACCCTGTCCCATGAAGCTCTGGTTGTCCATCTGGCAAAGCTGGCAAAAGAAAGTGGCTGTCATGGTGTGATTGCGTCGCCCAAAGAAGTCCAGCTTATCCGTGAGCAGTTAGGGAACGACCTTCTTGTGGTGACACCAGGCGTACGGCCTGCAGATGCCGCCCAAGATGACCAGTACCGCATTGCAACCCCAAAACAAGCCATACAAAATGGAGCTTCTTATATTGTGGTAGGTCGGCCCATCGTGAAGGCAAATAATCCAGCCGAGGCAGCTAAAGCTATCCTCGCAGAAATGAGTGGCTAATACCCTAAAAGTGACTTATCAGGCTGTATGCCAATGTAGGCGAGATGAACATTCTTGAGAGTTTTTTTAATTTTTTTGGTCAGACACAGAAAATGATGGTAGAGCCAAAAATTTTACATTTGGATTAGCACAGTTCTTATTGTAGGCACAAGTTCTTGACATAACCAGGGGCAAGACTTAAAATACCTAGTCGTGTGTTCAAAGACACGGTTTTGGTTAGGTGAAAACTGAGTTTTGGCGTCAGGCACGAAAATTCTAGGATTTGGGTTTTGCTCGAACTAAAGAATATAGTGTTGGCGGTTCGATCCCGCTCCTGGCCACCAACAACACAGTGAAAGAATGAAGATACGAGATTGGAAATTTATTTAACGCGCAGTCAATCAACTATCTTCATCTTTCATTGTGTTTGTCCATTTACAAATGCCGCGGTAGCTCAGTTGGTAGAGCATCGGATTCGTAACCCGAAGGTCGTGGGTTCAAGTCCCATCCGCGGCTTATTTTATTTCTCAAGCCTGATTTGTCTGACGTGTTAAGCATTTTGAGTTAAACCAAAAGTATGCTAAATTACCCCTAAAATTTGAAGTCAAGGAGCAAAAACCTAGGATGCACAGGTTTATTGTTGAGCGAAACCCTGACGAAAAGGATATCTATTCTTTAAGTGAAGCTATTCAAACGTTTAATGTTAATGCTACAGGTATCCCGCTTCAAAAGGACATTAGTTGCC
>JAGQHN010000050.1 GCA_020431825.1 Trueperaceae bacterium
TAGCCACCATCCAGCATAAAGACTATGCTTTATCTATTCCCTGGGTGCCAACTATAGCTCGTGCTAATGATGAGGTTAAACTCGAGCTTGCTTTTAGTGTTGTGGCTAAAGGTACTGAATAAGTTGGAAAATATGTCTGAATCCCATCTTGGAAAAAAGTAACATCTTTATGTGAGGAAGAAAAATGAAGCTTGCCATTGTCGGCGCTACAGGTGGAACCAGCCATATGCATGTAGAGATTGCACTGCTGCAGGGGTATGAGGTTATTGCTTTAGCTTGTAACTCTGAGACAATAAATTCAGATACATCATGTTCAGTGATTCAGATACATCATGTTCAGTGATTCAGATACATCATGTTCAATGTACAATCGGTTCAAGACTGTTGAACGAGTACGGACAAACAAACTAAGTATTCTGCATAGTCACCATGGAGTAACTTAGAAATTCTGCTAAATCATAAACCGCTTACTCTAATTGTTGACTCAAACGGAGGTGTTTTATCATTTGACGATGGTAGGTAAAGGCAATATCTAAGGTTCCGGTACGTGTCTCAAAAATGCTTGGGTAGGACAATTCCCGGTTTAAACCCTCTACCGAGTTATTGGTTAAACAGTAGCCATCGCCTAGCTCGAGATCTTTCCGGTCTACCCATGTTTCGCCGCCATCTTTAGAAAAAATTAAAGATAAGGGGGCTCGAGGTGTACCCCAAAAAGCCTGACGTTCCAGATTTGACACAGTCTTTGCCGGTGAACCATTATCAAGATCGTCATAGAGTGATTCTCGCCTGGAACTAGCATCTTTGAAATTGGAATGATTGTAAACCATAGCCAAACGGCCATCATTTAGTTTGATTGCTTGAATGGATGAATTATTATTAGGCAAGCTAGTTGCTTTAGGTCCTTGCCAGGTTTTGCCGTCATCATAGGAGCGGCTAAGGTAGATTGCATCGGCCCAGCGGCTGCGAAATAGGGCTACCAGACTGTTATCCAGTTCGATAATATTCATGTGAACGCAACCCAGGGAATCGGGTATTTCTACCATGCTCCAGGATTCGCCGCCATCAGCTGAGCGGTAAACGGCGCTAGTATCACGGCTACCCGTCCAGCGCTCGCCGGGGTTTATATGACAGTTAAAAACGGGCAAAAGCAGCTCACCTGAGGAAAGGGTAACGATAGCCTGACGGATAAAAGTGCCTGGTTTGTCAATAAGGGTATGAGGGTCACCAAAACTGATGCCACCATCAGTCGAAATCCTGCGACGAACGACTGAGGTATCCTGATTGCCGTAATCCTGAGAAGTATAAAGTAACCAAACATTGCCATCAGGTGCATTAAAAAGAAGTGGGTTTTGTTCTGAGCGACCAGGGTTATCGTAAAGCTGTTTACTGTCAACCCAGCTCGAGCTTGTCTCGTCAAAAATAGCCTGATGAATAGAAATATCTGGCATACCCTCCATAGTGCCAGCAAACCAGACACAAGTTAGGCGCCCATCGGGTAAGACATGTAAATTGGCAGCGTGGCTTTGAGGTGCTGAGCAGGGGATAAAGGCTTCTTTTCGCCCAGGAGAAATTTCTCGTAAAATGCCATCTTTCATTGAAGTAGATTCGCTTGCCATGGTTAACTCCTAATACCAATTCTTTGGGGAAGTAGCGTAATCGAAACTTGCCCTTTTCTGCTCGCATCCGCTCGGGTACGGGCATGACATGCGTCATTTCCGTACCGAAATGGTATAAGCCCTATATGTTGTGAATTCAAAACCGGCGGACGGCTTTCTTCTCTTTGCGCTTTCGTAAAGGCAATACTTTTACTATGTTTTGCAATACGCATAAATTTATTTTTTGGCATGTCAATTTTCTCCAGTGATACGCGCTGCATAACGAACGGCTTCCAGTAGCGAAGATTCATTTGCTATGCCAGTTCCAGCAATGTCAAAGGCTGTGCCGTGGTCAACAGAACTTCTTAAAATAGGCAGGCCAACGGTTACATTAATCGAATTGTCAAAGGCCAAAAGTTTGGCTGGAATATGTCCCTGATCGTGATACATGGCGATGACCAGATCAAACTTTCCCTTGGTCGCCTGTACAAAAACCGTATCTGGGGGGTAAGGACCACTGGCATTTATACCTTCATTTTGGGCCTCAGTGATGGCTGGAGAAATATAAAGGATTTCTTCATCGCCAAAAAGCCCGCTCTCTCCGGCATGGGGGTTTAAGCCTGCGACAGCGATGCGAGGTGAAGCTATATGTTCTCGTTTGAGCGCCTCATGACCCAAACGGATGGTATTTAAGATGCGTTCTGGTTTTACCCGGCGGATAGCTTCTGCCAGACTGACATGGGTTGACACGTGGATGACTCTTAAACTGGGGCCAGCCAGCATCATGCCATAATTACTCACCCCGCATAAACTGGCAATCATTTCAGTATGACCAGGGTAGGGAACCCCAGCAGCTTTAAGGGCCTCTTTATGAATAGGAGCCGTTATCATTGCAGCGACTTTTTTCTCCAGAGCCAGTTTGCTTGCCCGTTCTATATAGTCGGCAGCTGCTCGCCCAAAATCAGCTCTTATTTCTCCCCAGGTATGGTCTTTGACATTGTCAAAATGCTCGAGTTCATAAGCTGCTGAGGGCTCTCCTACAATGGCCTCAGCCTTATTCATGGTTTCACGGTTGCCAATAACTATGGGCCTACAAAGCTCAAAGGTCTCTTCCAGCCGTAGTAGTTTGGCTACGATTTCTGGTCCTATCCCAGCCGGGTCGCCCATAGTGATAGCTAAACGGGGTTTTTCTTTCACAAGCTCTCCTTTATCAAGAAACTGTCTAAAATAGTGCTTAGAACATCAAGATTGCCGAAGCCTCCTGACTTGGTAATGATTGGAATCCCATCAAACTTGCCTCCCTGGATGAGGCTAAGCGGAATTCCAGGGCTGAGTTCCGCTTGGGGTTGTAAGGATATTGCCCCTATGTGTTTTAAGAGCGCTAACGAAGTCTCGCCACCAATAACCAAAAATGCTTCTGGGTTTGTTGTTTCTAAAAAGTGGGCTGTTTGACTAAGCAACGTTTGCTGTATGACAAGAGCATCTTCTGGTAGTCTCGAGCTTTCAATAAGCCAGAGTTTGTCTGACGTTGTCCTAGACTGATTTTTAAGCTGGTCCAGCTGTGCATGGCTAAGCGGGTGCTTGGAACCACTGACTATGAGTACAGTTGCGGGTTTGGGCAAGGCTAAAGCTTTTACTTGAGACGTTAAATGATTTGCCAGTGCAGAGGCGAGACCATTACTACCTACCATGACCCCGGCATAGCTTTCCTTAATAAGAACGGCTGCTACGCCCTCAAGGTCCTCTGCTTTTTGCGCGTCGACAATCAGAATGCCTTCACCGCTAAGGTCCTCGGGTTGTAAGCGGCTTAAGTGTTTGGCCCTTTGCTGCATGTCGGGACTGAGTAAGTCACGAATAACTGCCGTTTTTACTGGATTGAGGGGATCCTTGGCTGCGGCAGTTTGATTGACCGGAATTCCATTTACATATTGCAGGCCTCTGCTAGTAGTGCGACCAAGGGCAGAATAGGCAGGTGCAATCACAAAGTGATGGTGGCCAGCTAAATAAAGTTGCTCGAGTTCTTCCCCGATAGGGCCACGTAAGGTCGAGTCAATCTTTTTATAAATCAGACCTGAAAAAGGCCAGTAGGGTTTCAGGCTTTCATATTGTCTGCGTAATTCGGTAGCGCTGGCGGTTCGGGTTGCCATATTGATAACACTTACAGGTTTATCTAGGGTTTTGGGTAAGGTCAGATAGACGACGCTCTCTAAGCCCCTTTGAGCAAAGCTCGAGCCAACCTCAAGCGCACCTGTGAGGTCATCTGCCAGGACCAAAACCTTTTGCATATTGACCGACTTAAAGCTCCCTCTGAGCAGCAGAGGGAGCAATACGGCTTAGCCAGTCAGGCTCATCGCTGCTTTCTAAGGTTTCAATAGCAATGGCGATGGTTTGCTCACGTATACGCCTTATATGGGCGGACAACAGGTCCACCACCAAATCAGCGTCAAAGCTCTTATAAGCCTGTAAGATACCCTCATGTTCCTCGGCGGTCGTTTGAAACCGGACGGTTGATAGTGGCATGCTTCGGCCAAACTGATAGACACGTATATTGACCAGTAATTGATCCCAGAGCTCAAGAAGGCGACTGTTGCCCGCCAGAGACAATAGTGCCCGGTGGAAGCGTACGTCTAAACGCCAGAAGCGGTTATGGAGACCAGGTTCCTCAACGATTTTAGGTGCCAGTTCTTTGAGTTCTCCAATGATGCTTTCGAGTTCATGAGGAATGACAATTCGCTTTGCAATTACGCTTCGTGCTCCGTAGGTTTCAACCATTTCCCTCATATCGAAAAATTCGGTCAGGTCTTCTTTGGTTGGGATTGCCACGGTAAACCCATACCTTGAGTCATAGTCAAGTAAACCCTGTTCATGTAAACGTCCGGCTGCAGCCCTTAGAGGGGTACGGCTCATACCAAACTTGCTGGAAAATTCACGTAAGGGAAGTGCTTGACCAGGTTTTGCCTGTCCATGGGCCAGCCACTCGAGCAGGGTTTGCATCGCTTGTTTCTCGAGGGTTTGGTTTGAATCCTTTGTCTTTTTTGCCATTCTTACCTTTCTAACGCAGGTTTCTTTGCTCTTGTCATTTTAACGCCCCAGTTTTTTGCTTCAGGGTCTCGGGTAAGAAATAGCCAGCATAGCTTCAATATCTAAGGGATCAACGCCGTAGGTTTTGGTTTCAGCCTGTCTTAAAAGGTCCTCTGACTCGAGTGCGCCTGTAAGGGGCAAAGTTAAGCGCTTGCCTGCTGCAAGGGCAGATTCTCTGGCAGCCACTTCCATCATCATGGCCATAACGGCGTCATCATCGTTATACTCTGAGTGACGTATGCCCCTTACCGTTTCAGCAAAATCAACCAGATGCCCCATAACTGCCGCCGCATAATAATCGCGTCTATGAATCGTGCTGCCACCAAAACGGTAGGGATTATGGTAGCGAACACGACCACCAGGTAAATCAACGTACGACCCCAGCCAGTCACGACCATCACTTTCGTAAATGATTGGGAAAATTTCATCGGCGATAGCGCCCTTAGCTAAAGCCTCATCTGAGCAGTAGCGCACTTCAGCCAGGCCATACCAGTTTTCACCCGCTTGCTGCACGATACTTCCCCTTGTTCCTGCTAATTCAGTATAGCCAGGGCGAGGGTAGCGGCCCAGCATGCCTTTTATGTTTCCTGCATGGTCAATAACCAGTTCACCTTCTGGAAACCAGAAAAAGCGCGCACTGTAAGTCTCAGATTCATAATGGCGGTGTGCCAGTTGATTGTGAGGTGCGGTAGGCATGGTGTGCTCTACGGACTGTACTGCTACAGGGTGACTTTCAAAAAAGCGAATCCAGCGGGAATTATTGTGATACCCCGTATGGTCATGCCAGCAGGTCAGACGTTTTACAGGACCAATAAAATCTGTCTGAGCAATCTCTTTCATGATGCGGTCAAAAGGAAAGCGGAAAAAGTTTTCGGCGACTCGTAAAATACTGTTATTGGCCCTCGCTGTTTTGAGCATTTCCTCAGCTTGCGCAAGTAGCACAGCCATCGAGGTTTCAACATTGACATGGACACTGTGAGAAAGCAAATAGCAGCTGATTGAATGGTGCGAGGGAATGGGGGCAACAATCAAAGCAGCTTCCATAGGCCGGGCTTTAACCAAATCCTTTAGATTGTAAAAGGCAAGAGCACCTGTGTCGGCTGCAAAAGCATCGGCTGATTCCCGAACTGGGTCGCAGACCGCCACCAGGTCTATCCAGGGCTCGAGGGCTTTAAACAGGGGTTTATAGATGCTTTGTGAGCGGTTTCCAGTACCGACCAGGGCAACACGAAGGGGGTCCATTAGCTGGGTATCCTTTCCAGAAAGGGGGCTAGCTCGAGTTCATAAATCTGGGCAAAACCACTGCGGTCACTTGTAAAAACCACATGCTTGCCATCAGGTGAAAAAGAGGGATGAGGATGCGTGTGCTGCGGGGCATAGACCTTTATGGGACCATGTTCGTAGGGAAATGGGCCAGCCCAGTGCTCACCAAGGCTCGAGGCTTCCGGATAACACAATGTCACTGCTTCAGATTTGCTGTCATGCGGATTAAACAGTTGCAGACCGTTATCAGGGAAATTGGTATCAGCTACCATCAGCTTGCCTTCTGGATTTGCTACGGCATGCCAGGCATTAAAGGAGCTAAGAAGCCGCTCCTTACCAGTTTGAACATTAATGGCGCGAATGCCCTTGGGCCAGTCTACAAACGCCAATTCAAACCTCTTTGGCAACCAGACCTCATGGGTTATCCATTCACCCGGTTTGCGCTTATAGAGTCTGCGGTTACCACTACCATCACGGTTAATCAGCCAGACGCGGTCATTTAGCGGTCCAGCGTAAAAAAGCAAGTTGTTATCGTCAGGACAAAACATCATATGGGAGATGGTGTCGCGCTGCAAAATGACCTCATGTTTACCTGTTTGGGTATCAATAATCGCCAGACAGGCTTTTCCCCCTGTATTAAAACGAATCGCCCAGTAACGGTCATCGTGACTTAAGGCGGTTGTGCCCATAGCATCGGCAACCATGCCCTCGCTGCGTAGACTTGCGTCTCCAAAGTCGAGTAAGAGTTCAGGCTCGAGTGTGTCGGTGCTGAGTCGCCAGGCCCCACTAAAGGCTGTGTAATAAACATAGCTGCCATTAGGGGAAGGGTAAAGGGAGTACTCAGCCAGACCTTCTTGCTCAGTGAGTTGCTGCAAAAGGCCAGAGTCACGCAGTTCAGCGAAAATTTCTGGTCGCCCTGTACGGTGAGAAACAAACACCAGTCTTTTCATGGCATCGTCGTAGGCGGGAATCATAAAAAAAGGATGATGATGAATAGAGGGGTGAGAGCTTATCTGCCGCAGCTGCGCGCCAGTTTTTGCATCTTCAAAACGCACTGCTTCACTGGGGTAAATACTGCCTCGGGCCATACAAGTGATTTAGGCTACGACCTCAAAGCCAGCCTCAAGCAGTTCGCTGCGGATTCTGGAGACTTCATGGTCGGCTAATTGTCTAATTGGTCTGCGCATGTGCATAGATGGGAATTTTCCCATTAAGGTCATGGCGCATTTCATACGCTGATGGGCGTCACTCGAGGGTTCACCAAAGCGGTAGACAATCTGGGATAAAGGGCGTACCTTTGCCTGAGCTGCATTGGCTGCTTTTAGGTCACCCTTTAAAGCTGCTGTAACCAGTTCGACAATGAGTTCAGGGACAAAGCCTGCAAAGCCAACCAGTGCTCCATCAGCGCCGTCCAGCAAAGTCGCCAGCAAATATTCATCCTGACAGCTAATGATACTTACTTCTGGCGCCGCGGCCTTTAGTTTTAAGTAATCATAGGCCCAGCGGGACATATCGCGGGTACCCATTTTTATACTAACCACCCGGTCCAGTTTGACCAGCTCGAGCATTTCTTTTAAGGAGTAGCTGGCCTTGGTCCAGGCAGGGTACTGATGCACAATGATGTCAATATCGGCATCCTCGGCAACGTCCTGAAAAAAGCCAACTGCGGTTTCAAAGGTGCGTCCAAATCTTATCCAGTGGTGGGGGGGCATAAGCAAAATGGCATCTGCACCCACAGCCTTTGCTGCCAGTGCCTGATCGATCGCTTCATCGCTACCTTCGGCGCAAACACCAGTAACAACTTTGACCTTGTTGCCGACCTCTTCGGCCATAATTTCGGTGACTCTACTTCGCTCCCGGTTGCGCAAAGACATGACTTCACCGGTATGGCCATTGCAGACCAGTCCAGTGACCCCAGGAACAGAAGCTAAATACTGATAATAGGCACGCAAGCCTGCCTCGTCTATAGAGTCATCCTGATTAAAAGGGCAAAGGGTTGCTGGTAGTACACCCGTCCAGGGTTCTGAAAACATAGCTCTCCTTTAAGGGGTAAAAATTGTTCCAGCGATGTGTCTGACACCGCCGTTTTGTTGAATGGGATCATCCTTACGATTAAAGTAGTAGGCCGTCATGACCCTGCCTCCAGAAAGTTCTACGGTTTTTGGATAGCCGAGATCCCAGGAGCCTGCGTCATCTCTTAAAATGATTTCTGGTCCCCAACTGCGACCATGGTCTTCTGAAACTTTGGCCCTGATGCCATAAGGCTTGACCCGGTAACCATAAACGATCAGTAACCTGCCGTCATTTAGGCGGGTAAGTTGCGAGGGGCCACCCCAGTCACTGGGCCGTGATACAAACGACCAGCTTCGGCCACCATCACAGGATTCAAAAAGTTCAGGCCAGGCATTGCGGGCATCTATCTGACAGCGCAGGGCCACCAGAATGCGCCCATCAGGCAAAAGGACTGGGCTGGCATAGTAGCGGTTAACAAAGTGACTGTCTGGTGCAGTACTGATAATGGGGGCAAGATAGTTCCAGCTCTGACCATTATCGGGTGAGGCATAAACGGCAACAAAGCGCTGGCCGACTTCGCCACTTTTTAACCCAACTGTGACAAAGAGCAAAATGAGCCCATCTTCACGTACAAGGTAGTCAGGTTTTACCTGCACCCAGTTAAAGTTAAAAGCAGGCATAGCGAGTGGAGCAGTCCAACTATGTCCCCGATCAGAGGATAATTGAATATAGCCCAGCGACTGATCTTTTTGTGGCGGAATGCCAAAACCAGCACTCAGGCAAAAATCAGGGCTGCTCCAGTCCATGGCGGGAATCTCTGCCTTGTTTACATATAGGGGTCTTTCAATATCCTGCCTCGAGCCCAGCGACTGCAAACCTGACCAGCTCTCCCCTTCATCCTTTGAGCGAATAAGCACATACTCGCCACCTTTAGCATCGACGACCGAGTGACCCATGTCATAGCTCGAGCTGTAGTTACAGGGCCCCCTGGAAAAACCAAGGAGCAGTTCGCCCCCAGGAAAAGCCCAGAAACCATGATTAAAGGGCCAGGCGGCAAATTCATTCTTATTGTAATAAATGTCTACGTGTTTGGCATTTTGAGGTTTATGTATAACTGTTTTTGTCACAGTTGCCTTTCTTTAGCATGTGCTGGATAAGCCTGGTAGGGGAGATAAGGTACACAAGGAGTAACTTAGTTTCGTCGGGGATCAAGTGCGTCATTAAGGCCGTCTCCTAAAAAGACAAAGGCTACTTGAATAAGGCCAATGGTAACTGCTGGACCAATAAGCAGGTGAGGAAAGGATTGCCATAATTTTAGGCTATTGCTGAGCATCGTTCCCCAACTGGCATTGGGGGGTTGCACACCAAGCCCAAGAAAACTTAAACCAGCCTCGAGAACCACGGCGCCGCCCATGCTGGCCGTGACAGCCACGATCAAAGGGCCAAGCGAATTAGGTACGACATGACTAAACATGACGCGGCCTTCTTTAGACCCAAGCGCTCTGGCTGCTAAAACATAGTCTTCTTTGCTAATACTTAACACCTGACCGCGAATCAGACGGGCAAAACCTGGCCAGCCAATCATGGCGAGGGCGCTAAAAACCAGAACGAAATCGAGCCAGCTGGTGTTTAAATAAAAGGAATTCCGGGTTTGTTCATAAAGCTGATCAAACCAGTTAATGATAGGGCGCCTTAGCGCACTGTTAATCAGCATAACCAGCAGTAACCCTGGTACGGCCTGCACCAGATCGCTAATCCACATCAGGACCTCGTCAACCCGGCCCCCTTGTAAACCGGCCCAGGTGCCAACAATTACGCCAATGACCAGGCTAATTGCTGTTGTTGAAAAAGCAACCAGAGCCGCTGTCCGGGCGCCATAAAGCAGGCGGCTAAAGGTATCTCGGCCAAGATCATCGGTACCGAGCCAGTGCAGTGCTGATGGACCTTGCAGCATACTGGTCAGGTCCTGCTCGAGAAAGTCATAGGGTGCAAGGATGGGGCCAAAAATAGCCGCCAGTAAAAACAGGATAATGATAATTAAGCCAAAAACCGCTAACCAGTTTTTGCGAAAGCGGCGAAAGGCCGTTTGCCACAAATTGCGGCTCAGCCGTGTTTGAACGCCAAATTCGTCCATTGTGCCTTGTTTTGCTGCTTGATTCATGTGTACCTTAATCTTGGATCAAGCAAGGGATAGACAAGATCAACAAAAAAGTTGCTTAGAAAGATAATCAGGGTACCAATGATGGCAACAGCCATAATGATGGGATAGTCAACACTGCGAATACCTTCAGCAGTTAAAAGCCCGAATCCTGGAATATTAAACACCAGCTCCACAAAAAGTGACCCATTAATGAGCGTAATCATTTGCAGACCGAGGGTCGTAATAAGCGGGGTTAAAACTGGACGCAACATGTGACCAAGGACTACCCTGTATTCAGGAAGACCTTTGGCGCGGGCAGTCCGAATATATAGCTGACTCATGACCTCGAGTACGGCCGAACGGGTTTGCCTGACAATAATAGGTAAAGGACCCAGGGCGATGACGACCACTGGTAAAATGACGTCTTTGTGAAAGAGGCCGTTCCAGCCATAAGGTACGTTCATTACCTTGACAACCAGTACCAGAAAAAAGAGCAGCATGGGAGCGGTAACAAAGGCCGGTATCGCTGTTACAAAAATAACGGTACTGATAATGACCCGGTCGAGCCAGCGGTTATGATGGAGAGCAGCCAGGATACCCAGGGTAATGCCAAAAACGGCGGCCAGTACGGTAGCTGCGAAGCCAAGTTGCATGGAAACAGGTAAGCGAAATTTAATAATGTCCCAGACTGGGCGGTCAACGCTTAAGCGAATCGAGCGACCCCAATCACCCCTGAGTAAGTTACCAATGTAATTGGTAAATTGCACCAGAAAGGGTTTATCAAGACCATACTTGGCCTGCAGAGCCTCGAGCACTGCCGGGTCAGCTGAGTCAAAATTCTCGCTGTCAATAAACATGCGCTTGATTGGGTCACCTGCGCCGTAAAACATCATGGCGTAGGTAAAGAAAGTGACGAGGGTCAGGCCAATCGTCCAGCGCAACAGGCGAAAAAGAAGATATTGAATCACAGCTGACTCCCGAAGTGTAAATGGGGCGTTGTATAAAAAATAATGAATTCAGGCATGACTGAAAGTGTCAAGCACAGGAAGGTTGCATTTTAGTGCAACCTTCCTGTAAATAAGCTAAGACTACTTATTAATCTTGATTTTCCAGGGTTCAATAAGGCTTACATCTGGGCCTTTGACGTAATTTTCCAGGTAGCTTCTGGCATTAATGGTGGGTGTTGGTTTCCCAAAGAACAGCATCAGATAATCATTCATAAAGAGTGTTTGAGCCTGACGGGTTAATTCACAGCGTTTCGGGTCATCGGTTGCAAGGGTTAAAGCTTCGTCAATGAGGGCGTTCAGTTCAGCATTTTCATAGCCTGAAAGTGGGTTCTCAGTTCCCCCAGCAAAGGGCCCATTGGCGCTAGCGGCTGTCCACATATAGGTGGCACCATCGGGAAAGCGAATGACCACATCATCGCGGGTCAGGTTTAGTTTGCTGACATCATCACCAAAGCCATCTGGGCGTTCCTGGAATTCAATGTTTTCTATGCCAAGATTGTCTCGCCAGAAACCCATAGCAGCCTGCAAAGCACGGTTATTAAATTCATCGTTACCACGTGGGGTAATGCGAAGCTTAGGTAAATTGGCAGCGCTGCCATAGCTCGAGGCTGCCAGGGCTGCTTTAGCCCCTTCGACATCGTAAGGGTAGCCAGTTAACTCTGGATCCCAGCAGTTAAGGACATCATCCATAGGTTGGGTTGTCGCTAAACCACTACCCTCAATAGGGAAAGTGGCTTTAAATACAGCATTCCAATCAACTGAGAGGGCAAGGGCCTTGCGGACATTGGCATCACTGGTGGGTTCATGGGTTGGGCTTAGCCAGAAGGCGTTAAAACCAACTGCCTGAATTGGCCTGAAGTAGTCAGGTAACTGACCGCGTAGTGCCGAAGGAATGGGGGCAAGGCTGGCATCGACTTGATCATTTAAAACCATGGCGCCAATAATTTGTCCATCGGGAACAAATTGAAAACTGACTTTGTCCACAAAGGGACCTTCGTCTAGCCACCAGTTAGGGTTAGGGGTCATTTCAGCGGTTTGCAGATTTTCGTCATAACTACTTAAGACAAAGGGGCCGCTAAACACAGGGTTGTTTTGCGGTTTCCAGTACTCCGTAAAGCCATACTCAAGTACATCATCGGCCCTGGTTGCTGACATATGTGCCGTAGCAATTCGCCAGTTAAAGGCTGGATCGGGCTTGACTAAAGTCACCTGAACGGTTGCATCATCAAGTGCCTCTATACCTTCTACATCAACCTTCATAGCATCTGCGGTAGCAGCTTCTCTGGCTTCGGCAAACCCCTTAACATTGCCCAGATAACCCGAAATGCGCCCAACAGCATTGACGGGTGCAATCTGGATTTGCCAGGAAGCAACCACCTGTGGGGCGGTCATAGCCTCTCCATCTGACCACTTGGCCCGCGGATCCATGGTAAAGGTCCAGACGGTGCTGTCGTCACTGGCAGACCAGGCAGAAAAAAAGCCAGGCTGAAGCTTTAAATCAGCATCAAAATACATGGGGGGCATAAAAAGCAAGGTGGACCAGTTCTGCTGATCGCCACCCGCCTGTAATACGTTAAAATCAAAAGAAGATTGCCCCGATGAAGCGGTAGCGATGCGCAAGACTTGTTCCTGAGCAAGCACCAGGGAAAGGCTAAGTATTCCTATCAGTAGTACAGCAATAAGCAAACGAAGTGATTTAAACATAGAGATTCTCCTTTAGGTAGAGAGGATTTAGAGCTCACAGCCAGATGCGTTTTCAGACAGCTATGCTTTAAACAATGGACTCCCTTCCTTACTAGCTAAATTACCTATTCTCCAAGTTGTACCCTAGTAGGCACTTCGGGTCGATGAATAAAATTTGGTATGTAATGGTATAACTCTTTTTTTTACCTTTTGTCAAATGGTTTTAATAATAATTTGGTCTAGCTTTTCTATTTAATGTATCTTGTGGTATACCAGTAAATACGATTAACTCAAATACTCTTTAGTAGTCTTAAATCTTCATTTGTAGGAGACTTGCTGTGCATATACCTGACGGGCTTTGGCCAATACTACTTACCCCCTATACGGAAAATAATGAGATTGACTTTGCTGCCCTTGATTCTTTGCTCGAGTTTTATCATAAAGAAGGAGTCGCTGGTCTTTTGGCTCTGGGGCAGGCGAGTGAAGTTCTGCTCTTAAGTGACGATGAGCGCTTTGCTATAGCTGAACATGTAGCTAGAGGCTGCAAGGGAAAGCTGACCCTTGCAACTGTCGGAAATTATGGCACTACCCTTGCTGAGCAAGCAGCTTCGCTCAAAAAAATAGCTGCTTATGGGGGAGAGGTTGCGGTTGTTGGCTTATCGTTATTGCCCTCATCAGAAAATTTGGCTGATCAACTTTTAGATCTGGCAAGCAGGCTAGGGGGTATTCCGCTAGGAATTTATGAATTGCCAGAACCTGAACACCGACTTTTATCCGCCGATGATGTTAGGCGCATCGCTGAATCAAATCGCTTTGTATTTATGAAAGATACCTGTCGGCAAATTGTACCCTTTAGTGCCAAGGTGGAAGCTGCAAGGGGCTCGAATTTAAAACTGTTTCAGGCAAACTTAAAAGTCTTACCCGAGTCCATGGCCGCTGGCAGCAAAGGCTTTTGTGGCTGGATGCCAATGGTGTCTCCCGAGCTTTGCGGGCAACTCGTTTTCTCTCAAAATACACCTGAAGAGTTAAGGCAGATGGCTTATGAAAAGCTTTTAGATTTTCAGACACTTATGGTTGCAGAAGGTTTTCCTTCGTCAGCTAAGTATATTCTTGCTAAAAGAGGGGTAATGATAAAACCTTATAGTAGGGTTGCTGCTGCTAAGGACTTTTCGGAGATGAGCCCGAGCAGAATTGATGCTTTTATTGCTAAGCAAAGACCTTTTGAAGCAATTCACTAAATTAAGGATGTTGCAAAGTGAAACTAACCGCCATTAAAGAAGCTGCTGTACCCATCAAATCAGACATTCGCAATGCTTTTATCGATTTTTCTCAAATGACTACGTCAGTGGTCAAAATTGAAACCGACGTTGTACGTGCAGGTAAAAAATTTGTTGGTTACGGTTTTAACTCTAATGGTCGCTATGCCCAGCGTTGCAGTTTACAGGAGCGCTTTATTCCTCGTCTATTGGCTGCTCCCCCTGAAGCTTTGCTAAATGACGAAGGCACTAATTTTGACCCTTTTAAAGCCTGGGATACTATGATGAAAAATGAAAAACCAGGTGGCCATGGGGAGAGATCGGTGGCGGTAGGAGCCATTGATATGGCCCTCTGGGATGTGGTGGCTAAGATTGCCGAGAAACCTCTTTATCAGGTTCTGGCTGAAAGGTTTAATCATAATCAGGCTGACCGTGACGTCTTTGTTTATGCTGCAGGGGGGTATTACTATCCTGAAAAGGATAAAGCGGCGCTTTGTGCCGAAATGAAAACCTACCTGGATATGGGGTACAACACGGTCAAGATAAAAATTGGTGGCGTAAGTCTTGATGAAGATTTGGCGCGGATTGAAGCAGTGCTCGAGCTGCTGGATTCAAATCAATCTCTGGCGGTTGATGCTAATGGTCGCTTTGATTTAAAAACAGCGGTGCGCTATTTAGAAGCACTTGAAGCTTACCCCCTTTTCTGGTACGAAGAGCCTTGTGATCCCTTAGATTATTTGCTAAATGCGGCAGTGAGTGCAGAGAGTCGTTTGCCCATTGCCACCGGTGAAAATATTTTTTCGCTCATTGATGCTAAAAATCTGATTCGCTATGGTGGTTTAAGACCTGAAAAAGATTACCTGCAATTTGATCCTGCCTTAAGCTATGGTTTGGTTGAGTACATACGTATTTTAGAGATGCTAAACGAACACGGCTGGTCATGGAAGCGCTGTATTCCACATGGAGGGCACCAGCTAACTTTGCATATTGCTGCAGGGCTTGGTCTTGGCGGCAATGAGTCTTATCCTCACGTATTTAAACCATTTGGAGGTTTTGGAGATAAAGCGGAAATAGTAGAAGGAAAAATAAAAGTTTCTGACCAACCAGGCATAGGGTTTGAACTGAAGTCTGAACTAATGGAATGTTTTGACCAAAGCTTTTAGGTAATGGTATAGCGTGTACAGATGAAATAGCAAAGGGGTTAGAAAACAACGAATCTGGATGGGCCCGCAAACAATAGCTTAATCGGACTATGTGTCAGGATGATACCTCCACCAGCTTTTAATCACCCTGGCAATGTTTTAGTGAGCTTGTTGAGGCACGGTCGATTTAACCAGACTCGGTTGTCAAATCATGACCTGACTCTTTGAAAGGATACCCAGATGCCAGCAAACATAATAGTCTTTATGACGGATGATCATGCCCAGTGGGCACTGCCCTGCTATGGCAATAGCGAAATCAACGCAGCTAATCTGGACTATCTGGCAAGTACAGGGGTGGTTATGGCAAATGCCTTTACCCCCACGCCCGTCTGCTCACCTGCACGGGCTTCTTTCTGGACAGGCCTATACCCTTCGCAGCACGGTGTACATGATTACCTGGCGGAACATGAAGCTGACATTGGTTCGCACAACTGGATTGCGCGTAAGCCAAATCTGGGACAGCTTTTACAAGCATCTGGCTATAAAACAGCGATGTGTGGCAAGTGGCACTGCGGTAGAGGTGAGGGCCCAATTGAAGGGTTTGACTTTTGGTACAGTGCCTGGCGTCAAACGCCAAAATATCACCTGCCAACCGCAAAATACAGTGATCAAGGTAAGGTTATAGAAAAAACTGGCTTTGATACACAAATTATTACTGATGCAGCGCTGAGTTTCTTACGGCAACCTAAAGAACAAGCCTTCTTTTTGTTTATAGGCTTTTCCACGACGCACGGTCCCTGGCTCAGGCGGGCAGAGAGATTGGTTTCACGCTACCGGGGTTCAAGCTTTAAGGATATTCCCGCTGAAAAGTTTTACCCCTTTGGTATCCCAGGTGATAGCCCAAAAGCACCTTCTGACCCTAAAGAAGTTGCAGCGCAGTATTACGCCTCTGTTGGTCAAATAGATGAAATGGTAGGACGAGTTCTGGATGAACTGGACGCTCTGGGACAACGAGAAGACACGCTCCTCATTTACACCTCAGATCATGGCTTAAATCTGGGACAGCATCAGGTATGGGGTAAAGGTAATGCTACCCGGCCGTTAAACATGCTCGAGGAGTCCATACGGGTGCCACTTATTATCAATTATCCTTCTTGTACTAAAAAGGCAACAAAACAAGAAGCCGTAAATCATACAGATCTCTTTATGACTTTGCTTGATTATGCCGATGCTTTGCCTGATGACGCCATTTATCCGGGAGAGACCTACAAACCTCTACTAGAGGGTCAGAACCAGGCATGGCGAGATGTCCATATTGGCGAATATGGCCCAGTGAGAATGATTCGTAGCAAAACCCACAAGCTGATCGTGCGTGAACCTCTTGGACCCAATCTGTTTTTCGATCTCGAGCAAGACCCGAGAGAAACGACCAATCTTTATAACGAAAAAACATCTCAAGATAATATTTTCAAGTTATCTGAGCGGCTAAGTGCTTTTTTTAATCGTTTTGAAGATGCAGAGTATAGCGGCTTACGTAATCCACTGCCCAAGCATAACCATGCCCATGCCTGGGATAACGGGTCAGAAAAGGGAAATTAGCCAGGGCTTTGCATAAGTATTGGGACTGAGCAATACTTTTGGGCTTGAGCACTTACCAATAAACGCATTAAGGATACTCTTTATACATCTAAAACGCACTATACATTCAGTTCGTAGCTGTCTAGCGAAGTAAGCCTAAAGGAAATCTATTTTCCTCAGTGAGTCCAGGTAAGGACGACGACCTGGTAGTGCTTTGAGCTCGTTCATACGCGTGTTATTTTTTGTTAGGGATAAGCTGCTATAAAACCACCAACAAAAGCATCTCCGAGGCCTATGGTAGTTGCCTTTGCCGGATTCACCTCAGCTACGGGTAAACAAAAGACGTCACTTAACTTATGATGTATCGCCTCTGAAAAATGGGCAGCCTTAGCTAGGGCAGGTAAGTTGGCAATATCCTGATAGTTCTTAAGGCTAAATCCGTCTCCGAAGCAGTAGCGAGCAGTCGCCATTGTCATTCCCCCTTTAAGAGCATTAGCGAAAGTGCTGGCATCTTGACCATACACAAGTGCCCAAAATTGGGTGTGAACCACGATTAAGGCCTTTGGCACCTGACTTTTTAAAGATTTTAATGCTTCTATAATTTGGTCAACATTGAGTAGATCAAGCTTTTTTGTAACATACTCTCCCAACTCATCTTCATTGAGGCTAATAATTAATTTTCTTTGTAACAAGGCACTTAGGACCGTTTGTCTGAACTCTGGCTGATCGTAACCAGCATCTTCATAAAAGAGCAGCGCATCTTCAGGAAGGCTTAAAATAATTCTTTGAAGGGTCTGAAGTCTATTATCAAGCAGGTTCTTGCTTTGCATAGCATTAAAGCCTGAAACCAGCAGGATTTTTGCATCCGAGAGGAGCGCTGCAAAATCTTCATTTAATGCCATAGAGATATTGTCATCATCTTTGTGGTAAATAATGCGATTTGCTTGGCTCGAGCAAATCTCGATATCCCCCGCTTTAACAGTTGTGCCTTTATCAAATTGAATGATGAGGTGGGGATGTAGACTATCTTTGGTTTGGCTGCAAACATAAGGACAATCTGGAGGTAATCGGCTTCTTACATGGTCATTTATCGTAACCAGGTGTAGTGCTGCTTTGCAATTAAAGATTTGCATGGCAATAGCAGCACGAACCGAAGTTCCACCTAAGGTTATCTGCTTGTCAAATTTCTCAGCAAAGGTTTCCAGGATATCTGAGGAAAATACAATGCGCTCACCTCCAGATCCATACTTTAAGAATGCCAAAATGGAAATGACTAAATCTCTTTCGGTCTTTATAAATCTATGGATATCCAGCTCATTTTTAGTAATTGTGTACTGACGTATCAGATCCTCAAGGATGCGGGAATCCCAGATGATTTCATAGTCAATGTTGTCACCAAAGCCCAGAGCAATGCTTGGATTCATTTTACACCTTCGCAACCAGCGTTAATTTTTAGTGGTTGGCTCGAGCTAATAAAGAGACGCTTTTCCTGTAGCGTTAAACAGATCAATTTTATGCCTGGCGACCGTCATCATGGCGTCAATGCAAGCAGGATAAATAGAATTTGGTTCACGTAAGGTCGGGTTTGCCAATACTTCACGACACTTTTGATAAAAAGCATCTTTGATATCGCTGGAAATATTGATTTTATTTATCCCCAGTTTAACGGCTTTTACAATTTCCTCTTCAGGATTGGCCGAACCACCATGCAAAACAAGCGGAATATCGACTCTTGAAGCGATTTCTTGAATAAGGTCCATTCTCAATTCTGGCTTTTTATCCTTTGGATAAATACCGTGAGCTGTACCGACAGCAACAGCCAGGGTATCTACACCCGTTCCTTCAACAAATGTGACGACATCATCTGGATTTACATAAATGATTTCTTCAGTACCTGCCTCAGCTTCAGGACCAGTCGTACCAATGGTACCTAATTCACCTTCAACCGAGACATCAACTGCATGAGCAAGCTCAACCACTTTTTTACAGATGGCTATATTTTCTTCAAGGGGCAGGGTTGAGGCGTCCATCATAACCGAAGTAAAGCCGCACTGAATGGCCTGCATAATCTGTGCCATTGAGGAGCCGTGATCCAGATGGATACAAACAGGTACGGAAGTATTTATGGCCTCGTCAATGGCTGCCTTTATAAAAGAAGGTCTGACAAAAGAGAGTTCATCTGGATGAATGGCCAAAATCACTGGCGCAGATTTCTCTTCTGAGGCTTGAATAACCCCGCTAAGTAACATGTTGCTACTTATATTGAAGGCGGGAACCGCAAAGTGGTTTTTGTGTGCTACTGCCAAGAGGTTTTTCATGTTCATTAACATTTTTGTGTCTCCATTTTTGATGTTGCTAAAATTTAACCAAGACTAAAGTTTAACCTTTGACCGAACCAGCGGTCATGCCTGCCATAAAATAACGTTGAAAAAATAAATAAAGAATCAGGACGGGTAAGCAGCCGAGCACACTCATAGCCATCATTTCATTCCATTCATATGAATGCTGCCCCATGAGCATTTGTATCCCTACAGGTACGGTGCGCATGTCAATTGTTTTTGTTAAGGTTAGCGCAAACAGGAATTCATTCCAGGCCAGCATAAAGGTGTAAATACCGGTGGCAACCATGCCTGGCAGGGCTATGGGAACAAGCACTCGCCATAACGCCATAAAGCGACTTCCACCATCAATCAAGACTGCCTCATCTAATTCCCTGGGTAGCGTATTGAAGTAGCCTGTCATCATGATAATGGCGTAAGAAAGCGTGAAAACCATATAGGTGAGCACTAATGCGGCATAGGTATTGTAGAGCTTTAACATAACGATCAGGCTGAAATAAGGAATAAGTAGCGTAATAGGCGGAACTGCCTGTACGCCAATAATTATGACATTCAGGGCTTTCTTAAACCTGAATTTATATCTACTAAAGCTGTAGCCTGCCAGCGTACCCACAAAAAGTGTTAGAACCGTTACCAGGCCAGAAACAAGATAACTATTTAGGAAAAAACGACGTTTTTCGGGGTCACCAAGCACTACCTTGTAAGCGTTGAAGGAAAAGGACTCGGTTATAAGGCGGGGAGGAAAGGCGAAGATTTCCATATTGGACTTAAAGGATGAGGCCGTCATCCATAAAATAGGGAAACCTGAGAAAATTGCGCCAAGAATAAGGCCAAGGATGACCAGTAACCTCGCGGTTCTAATAGACGCCTTCTTAGTCATCGGTAGCTCTTTGTTGTCTTACATAGAACAGTGCCACTATCAAAGACAGAGCCAGGATGATAAAGGCGCTTGCTGAGGCTTGCGAAAACTTATAGGAGCTAAACGCCAGTTTATAGGTTAGCGTACTCAGCATTTCGGTAACTCTTAAAGGGCCGCCCCCGGTGGTCATCCAGATAAGGGTGAATTGATGCATGGTCCAGATAAAGTCAAGCATGGCCAGACTCAGAATGATGGGTTTAAGTTGAGGCAGGGTAATATAACGGAAAAGTTGTCTTCCATTAGCCCCATCTATGGTTGCAGCTTCGTAATATTCCCCTGGTATACCCTGTAATCCGGCGAGTAGGCTAACCATATAAAAGGGATAACCCGACCAAATATTGATAAAGGTTACGGTATGAAGGGCAAGTTCCTTAGAGCTTAACCATTCAATTTTTTCACTGCTTAAACCCGATACTAAGATAAGGTAGTTAATAACACCATTTGGGTTTAGCAAGAGCCGCCATAAGATCGCAATTATGGTTGCGGTAAATACCCAGGGTAAAACGTAAATGACACGAAAAATGGCTCGAGTCATCTGCGGTAAAAGTTTAGTATTTAAAAGTAAGGCAAACCCCAAACCTAATATAAGGTGAAAGATCACGCTCATGGCAGTAAAGTACATGGTGTTGGCAAAAGCTTTATGGAAAACCTCATCGCTTAGAAGTTTGGCATAATTGGCAAAACCGACAAAGACCGGGTTTTTCTCCATGATGACGTTGTTCATTAGGGAGTACCTAAAAACCATGGCGATAGGAAGTATGGCCAGTACACTTAGCAGTAAAATGCTAGGTGATAAATAAGCAAAGGGAACAAGACCTATAAATATGTTGCGAAGCGAACGTTTTTTCGAACGATGCGTCATTTGCTTTTCTGCAATCATAAAGGTACCTTTTCTTATCTATTTCACAGGCTAGCTTAAGCGAGTATTTGCCAGGTAGAGATTGAAGGTTTACTTTCCTTGCAATCTCTACC
The DNA here is from genome assembly GCA_020431825.1 of Trueperaceae bacterium. GTDB lineage: Bacteria > Deinococcota > Deinococci > Deinococcales > Trueperaceae > JAHEBB01. Next base: position 20,989 of record JAGQHN010000050.1, read on the forward strand.
AACTTTAAAAATCAGACCAACTAAGTGGCGTGATTATTGGTTAAAAATTCTCCATCCATGCCTCTTGAGCTTTATTGAGACTATCGTCTAGTGACTGGCTGCCGTCCAGATAAGGTTGGAACTGCTCATCAAAAGCTCTCATTAAATCTTCTGCTACAGGTAAGCCAGTAAACTCATTAGCAAGATAACCATCCTGGAATACCTGGAAAGCTGCGCCAAAGAGTTCATCAGACTGAACAAAGTCAGGAGTAGAGTTGACATTTCCAGGGAAGGCATTGGCAATTGAGGATAATTTTGAATTGGTTTCTTGACTCATCAAAAAGGCCACAAGTTTCCATGCTTCGGCGGGATGTTCACTGTTAGCAGAAACGCCAATTCCCCAGGAGGCATAAGGTAAGCCGCGTTTGCCAGTGTAGCCATCAGCAGCTGGTAAAGCAGTAATCGCAAAATTCAGGTCAGGATTGCGCTCACGTATTAAGTTAATGTGGGCAAGAGAAGAAATCATCATGCCGACACGACCATTGACAAACTCTTCTACTTTGTCTTGTTCTTTCATAGTGAATGATCCAGGTGCAATTACTCCGGCATCCCATAGACCTTTAATGTACTCAGCAGTCTGGCGAACGCCATCATTGGTTAAATCTGGCATGCCATCTTTCATCATGCTGCCACCTGAGGCCCAGAGCCAGGACATGACATCATTTTGAATACCGTTGGGTTGTTCCATAGATAAAGGTAAGACCCAGCCATAAACGTTGTTATCAGGGTTGGTTAATTTTGCTGCGGCATCGGCAAATTCACTTCTCGTGGTTGGCGCTGCGTCAATACCTGCCTCTGCCAGTAAGTCCAGGTTAACAAATACAGGGTAGACAAAGTTGACGACCGGAATCATATAGGTGCCACCCTGAAGCTGAATCTGCGAGGCAAGTTCGCTATCGTCATAAGCAGCCTCAGCCATTAGGTCAGATAGGTTAGCAATAGAGCCTTGTTTTACAAAATCGCTCACCCAAGCCCCGTCTAAACCCACAACGTCAGACATGGTTCCAGCGACGGCACCAGCAATAACCTGCTCTTTTGTAGAGGAATAAGGGCCACTAATAAGTTCAACCTTTATGCCAGGGTTTTGTGCTTCAAACTCGTCCATGAGGGCTCTAAATGCACCATCAGGTAACTCGGGTTCCCACCACTGTGTAAACTCGAGCGTTACGTCAGATTGGGCAAACGTTTGGCTGCCAAGGCTCGCAGCGACCAAGACAAGTAGTGCAAGGAAAGCTCTAAATGTACCTTTCATCACGGTTAATTCTCCTTATTTTGAAAAGAACGATAAGTATGGGTGTGCACCTGATTCAATCGGAGCCAAAGAAGCTCCCTTCCCTTAAACCGATAGTTTTTTCAAGCGCTCACCTTTCCTTTCTTTAGTACTTCCGATGCCCAGTAGCTCTAAGGGTCTTAGAGACAGCCTGTGCCGAAGCGTCAGAACGTTCTACGCAAACACCAACATAAAGGGCTTCAGTTAAAGCAAGCATGGCTAGATTTGAAGCCATACGTTCTTCACCAAAATGGCTTATGCGTGTTGCCGTAAATAAGCAAAAATCTCCGTGTCTGGTGAGAGGAGAATCTGAGTGATTGGTAATGCAAATTGTACTTGCACCTCGTTGTTTGGCAAGCTCTAGGGCATAGACAGTATCTATGGAGCTTCCAGTATGGGATATGCCAATAGCAACATCTTCGGAAGAAGATAAACTGGCATACATCTCTTGCACGGTGGGATCGACTGAAAATCTGCTTCTTAAACCAATTTTGGTCATGCGAAAATTGAGATCCATGGCGATTGGGATGGAGTTACCTGAAGCAAATAAATCTATTTGCTTTGCTTTGCATAGTGCCTTAATAGCGGCCTCAACAACTCCTAATTCAAGAATGCGCACGGTATCTTCAAGCGACCTAAGGCCAGCAGTCATGGCTTTTTGAACGGCAGTTGCTGGCGTATCATCGGGCATTAGGTCTTCATGGGCAATGAGGAGCGGGGAAACAATGTCTTCGGCAAGACTGATTTTTAGAGAGTGGAAACTTGAAAACCCTAAAGACCGAACAAATCGAGAAATACTCGCTTCACTTACACCAGCACGCGAACTCAACTCGGTAATAGTCAGATTAATTGTTTCTTGTGGCGCATTAAGAATATAAGTAGCCACTTTTTGAGCTGACCCTTTGAGTTTTGGCAGTGCGTCAGAAATAAGCGACAGCGAGCCACGGTTTTGGATAGTTTGCTGTGTCATCATCCTCGATTATAGAAAATGCACTATTGAAAATTATTTTCACTAAAGTATCACACATGAAAATTATTGTCAATCATTAAATAGAGGTACTAACTCTGCCTCTTTTAATCCTTTTGAGAACCAGGTTTTTCGTCAATTACAAGTTAGGTCCATGGAGCGTACCTAATAAATAAGGTTTTAACTACTGTTGATTTAAAGCAGGTTTCTGTATCTGTATAGAGCCTATGCAAAAGGATGGATACCAGGTAAAAGAGAAGGATAAGTTCGTCACCTACGAATATGAGTCAGGTATATAAAGCATAAAGGCAAAAATGCTTTTTCCAGAAACCCATCGCCCTAATTGTGGGACCATTTCTAGACAGGTACATAACCACTATGAGCGGACAATAAGTGATCTGCCTTGCTTTGGCGTAAATACAAGAAAAGGGTTATGAAGGTAAACGAGCTATGGTCAAACGCTATGTTTACTACCTTAAGTGCCTGACGGAGGAGCAGTTAAATGCTTTAACCCAGCCTAGCTTTCATAAACCAGGTCCCAAGCAACTAAGCTATTTCCTTAGGAAACCCGAAGATGGTTTATCTGAGGATATAAAGCAGTTTTTTACTTGCGTAACTCAGGTTGACGAAGACTTTGTTTGGTTCAAGGCCGAAAGTACTGCTTTTGGAGCAATGATTAAAGAAAGACAGGGAGACAGCTTTAACGATTGGCTTGATTCAGAGTTTGCTTAAGCCCAATCTCCCAGGATTAAGCAAACCCTTAGGGTCAAACTCCTGCTTTAAGGCCTCAAGCACAAAGGTAGTTGACGGGCTAGCTAAAGCAAGCCATTTTGCACGCACCGTGCCTAGTCCATGATGATGAGAAATCGCACCATTGTGCGCTAGGGTTACGCGCATCAATTCATTCCAGATGGTAAAGTACCGCTCTTCTATTTTTTCTAAATGCTCATCAGCAAAATGATAGGTCCAGTAAAGTGAAGTTCCTGTGTGGTATACGTGCGAGAAGTGGCAGGTCGCACTAATGTCATGCTTGACAAAAAGCTCAGTGATTGCATGGTGTATCGCTTCGGAGTCTTTCCAAAGACAAGACATCTCCGTCGTATCGGCGATTCTGCCAGGTGTAGCAATAGCCTCTTCCAAATGCGAGACATTAAAACGGTTGTCAAACCAATAGCCTGCAACCTTTGATTCCAACTTTGTGCCACCACTTGTGACCAGTAGCTTATGCGTTAGGTTCATACTTGTTTCGACGACTTCACTGGGGCCATCCCAACTAAGAACGAGCACGCAGCTTCCCTTCTCGATACCAAACTGCATAAATTTTTGACTGCCCGCAACATCATTGAGGCGAACTAGCGCGGGGCAAAAATCGCTTTGGGCAAGTTTTCTGATCGCCACTAAGCCAGTAGCAACATCAGGAAAACTATAAGCAGCAAGAGGTCGATTTTGCTGTAAAGGGTAAATGGCTAAGGTAATCTCGCAAATAAAGGCAAGCGTTCCCTCTGAACCCAAGAGCAATTCGGCAATGTCAGGGCCTGCAGATTTTCTTGGTGATGGTGTGACTACGATTTTTTTGCCATTGCCCGCCACTGCAACTAAACCCACAACAATGTCTTCAATGTTGCCAAATTTTGCCGAAAAGGTTCCAGAAGCGCGTGTTGCCAACCAGCCACCTACAGACGATAAGCTTAGTGACTGCGGATAGTGACCTGTAGTGTAACCGCGCGCATTCAAATAGGTTTCCAATTCAGAACCGCGTAATCCCGCTTGAACTGTAACAACCATCGAGAGTTCATCTAAAGCAATAATCTTATTCATGCGGCTAGTATTAACGGTGATCGCACCTTGAACTGCCATTGCGCCACCAACCACACCAGACCCTAGGCCATAAGGTACAAGTTTAAGGTTATGCGTGTTAGCGAACTCGAGCAGGCTAACCACTTCTTCTACAGATTCGGGGTAAATGACTGCAAGAGGGGAAGGCAACGTTCGCCCCTCGAGTTTCCATTTGGTCGCAATTGGCCACCAGTCAGTTTGATGTGCGCTTAACTCATTTGACTCCAGGCTGACTTTGCCAATGCCCGGTGCAGTCGTTAGTAAGTGAAGAAGGTCTGACATTACTGAGCAACTTTCGTAGAATGCACAAGGTCAACAATGCCTTTGAGCAGAGCAACAGGATCATCGAATTGAAATATGTTACGCCCAAAGACAACCCCTGCACCGCCGCCTGCCATAATATCCTCGACAAGCTTAAATACCTCGTCCTCTTTACTCAGTCTAGAACCTCCAGCTACCAAAATGGGTACAGGACATTGCGAAGTGACCTCGAGAAATGAATCAACATCTCCTGAATACTTAGTCTTGATAAAATCCGCACCAAGTTCTGCGGCAACTCGAGTGTGAAACTTCAGGAGCTCGAGATCAGGTTTGCCATCGGCACCATTTTCTGGTTCAAAGCCTCGAGATTCAATCATGAGAGGCAAACCAACGGTTTCGCAGGCTCTGGCAAAAGAAGAATTTCTAGCGACTTCTTCTGCCTCGAGGGCTGCGTCATTGCCGCCCATCCACAGGTAGGTCATTATTGCGTCTGCACCAGCGGCAACGGCTTGCTCAGCAGTCATCATGGCGACTGACCTGCCGGTATTTGGAAACTTTCCCCGTGCCGCACGACCGACATTTTGCCAGTCTGCCTCAAGGATTAAGCCAGGGCGATTCCGGCCTTCGTAGTGGTGGTCGAGTTTGTCAAGCATTCCAGGTGACAACATAATGGCATCTGAATCCTGGAAAATCTCCATCATCTCATTCATCTGATCCAAGGTTAAGTATCCTTTTCCAGGCCCGAGAAGAACCCCGTGTGAAAATGCTACACATACACTCCGTTTGGTATCGGGTCGTAAAATTCGTCCCTGCCTGACTTTTTTACCACTGCGTGAATCCATCGTTGTTCCTTCTTTCTTTAGATAAGCTGCGTTCCTGTGGCGGCAGCCCATGAATGCAGAGTCTTAGGAGCGTTTGAGTCTATGATTAGTCCGTCAAATTCATCGAGGTCGCAAATTTTGCCCACTGCTACGCGGCCGTATTTTGAAGAGTCTGCCGCCAGATAGCGGTGGGTGCAGATTTCTAAGAGTTGTTTATTGGTGGCCACTTCCTCGAGACTCGATTCGGTAAAGCCAGCTTCTACGTCAACCGCTTGAGCACCAAAAAAGCCCTTGTCAATTCGTAGGCCTGCGAGAAAATGAACAGCATTTATACCTACAAAAGCCTGTGAAGAACGGCGCAGTGTGCCACCAGGAACGATCAAATTTACATAAGGAAGTTGCGCCGCTGCACACGCGACATTTAGCCCCAGAGCTATAACTGTAAGAGAATTAAAATCTGTAGGGAAATAGTTAATGATGAGTTCCATTGTCGAACCTGAATTTAAGGCAATGATGTCTCCGTCTTTGATAAGGCTTGCGGCTTTTTTGGCTATTTCAGTCTTTGCTTCTATATTGGTGTCGCGCTTAACAGACAGATCTTGATTCGTCACGGGCAACACGGGTGCAGCCAGCACCGCACCGCCATGAACAAGGCGGATTTCTTCACTTTCGGCGAGTTCGCGTAAATCCCGCCGTACCGTGATGGGACTAACATTAATTTGGGCAGCGAGGACGGTAGTACGAACACTGCCATTCTCAAGCAAAAATTTTTGAATTACCTTTCGGCGTTCTTCGGGTAAAAGGTCCTGGGGTTGCACTGAGTCGTTAGCTTCTATCATGCTTTAACACCTCCTCAAATAATATAATCCTTTGTTCATAATTGTATATTTTTGTTCTTTTTTATGACTAAATTAATATATTTATTCGTAGACTTGACAAAAAATATCATAAACTATTATATTATGCAACATAATTAATCAAAAGCATACAAGGACTTAATCCACGCGGTAACGTGCCTGAAAATGTTCTTAGTCACTATTTGCAAAGAGCTCTGGTGTTTGATAAGCGTTGCACGTTTGGGAGGTGATGAAACTGCTCTGCTAAACCTACGGTCAATGTTTATAGAAAAGACAAGTTCACGAGTTTCAACCCATCAAAAAACTTTAATTCCAGAAAGGAATATCTAATGAAAACTAAAATTGCAACAACCTTTATGGTCGTTTTGTTTCTCTTCACCCTTGCCAGTGCTCAAGATTTAACCATTGGAGCCTTGTGGCTTGATGCGAGCGAGTTTTACTCAGGTGTTAAAACAGGTATCGAACAAGGAGCCGAAGCTGCTGATGTCAATATCAAGATTTTAGGCAATAACAGTCAAGGTGACGCATCTATCGAAGCTGAGCAGATGCAGACTTTAATTGGTGCTAATGTTGATGCCATTATTATTTCGGCTGTGTCAGAGGACTCGTCACTTGCGTTTATTCAACAGGCAGCTGAAGCAGGAATTCCCGTGATTTGTTACAACACCTGTATCGCCCAAGAAAATGCTGAAAAGTACGTCTATTCCTGGGTGACAGGCGATCATTTTCAACAAGGCGGTGGGGTCGGTAAGGCGATGGGTGAATATCTTGTTGCCGAAGGAATAATGACACCTAAAATTGCGGTTGTGTCGTGTGAACGTTATGGTGCCTGTCAGGAGCGCATTGCAGGTTTCACCGAGGAACTCAAAAAACTAGTGCCAGAGGCTGTGATTATTGACAATCAGGAAGCTCTAGAGGTTGATAAAGCTACTGAGGTCGCTACGAACATGCTGACGGCCAACCCAGACATTACCGCTTTTTACGGTGAAGCTGGCAATATGGTTGCAGGAGCTGCCGTTGCTATCGAACAAGCCGGACTGACAGGTAAGGTCGTCGTGTTTGGTCATGATATAAGTCCAACGACCGCAAATTTATTATTAGATGGCCAGGTCGTAAAATACATCAATGCGATGCTGGCTGAGGACTTTGGCAAGAAAACTGTCGAGCTAGCCCTGGCTGCTGTGAACGGTGAGGCTAGTCCTGGCGTTATTTATAATATGACCCCTGTAGACTTCTTCTCGAGCAAGCCTGAGGAAGTTCAAGCCTGGATAGATGCACATCAATAAATAGCTTAAGCAGCGGCACAAGGCGTGCCGCTGCTTAATTTTGCTTCATTTCTATTTAAGCTAGCTGTGGGAGTTACCGTGATGACAGGTTCAGCGACACTGTCTTTACAAAATATCTATAAGTCATATCCTGGGGTGACGGCTTTAAAGCAGGTTGACTTCTCCATCGCTCCAGGCGAGGTTCGTGCTTTGCTTGGTAAAAATGGGGCAGGTAAATCAACCCTTATTCGCATTGCCTGCGGCTTAGAAAAGCCTGACCGAGGAAGCGTTCTTATTAGGGGTCAGCAAGTAGACCTGAAAAGTCCCGCCGAGGCAAAACGGTTAGGTATCGAAATGGTCAGTCAGGAGTTAAACCTCGTTCCCTGGCTTAGCGTGGCTGAGAATATCTCTCTGGGAAATTGGCCAAAACGTCGTATGGGTATCAACTACAAAGCCATGCGCGACTATGCTGCCGAGAGCCTAGCGCGACTGCAGGTTGATCTTCCACCTGACCTGCCTCTTTTTCGACTAAGTCCAGCCCAGCAACAGCTCGTCGAGATTGCTAAAGCCATAGCGCGGCAACCTTCAGTTTTGTTCCTCGATGAACCTACCTCGAGCTTAGCTGCCACCGAAGTAGCGTCTTTACTTGCCACCGTCAAACATATTGCGGCACAGGGAGTCGGGGTTATTTACGTATCACACCGTCTGGCAGAGATTGCTAAGGTGGCTGACTCGGCAACAATTTTGCGAAACGGCAACCTGATTAGCACCGCGCCATTGCATACACTTAGCGAGCAAGCGATCGTCATGCAAATGGTAGGTGAAGCCGTTCAAAACCTTGAGATAGAAAGTAAGGAGGTCACCTCTAAGCCCGTCGTTTTAGAGGTGTCTAAGATGACGGTCAAGAGCAGGATTAAGAATGTTTCCTTTAAACTTCATGGGGGTGAAGTGCTTGGCTTGGCGGGGCTCCTCGGGACTGGCAGAAGTGAAATCCTGCGGGCCATTGCAGGATTTGAGGCACCAGACGAGGGTGAGATAAAGCTGGCCTCAGAAGGAACTTACCGAGCGAATATCAGACACATGCTTGCAAAGGGTGTGGCCCTCAGCCCTGAAGATCGGCGGGTTGAAGGAATTGTACCGTTTTTGGGTGTCGATGAAAATCTAATGGTGGGCCGCTGGAGGGACGTAACCAAAGCGGGGAATATCTCATGGCGCAGCGTTAGCAGGATTGCCAAAGACCTTATCAAAAGATTAGCGATTAAGACACCAAAGCAAGATACACCTGTTATGAATTTATCAGGCGGAAATCAGCAAAAGGTTGTGATTGGTCGCTGGCTCGATGTAGCTGACCGCGTACTCCTTCTCGATGAACCTACTCGAGGCGTAGATGTCGAAGCCAAAAACCAAATCTATGAGATCATTCGTAGCGCTGCCGCGCGTGGTGTGGGTGTGGTGGTCGTGACCAGTGAATTAGAAGAGCTCTTCTGGTGCTGTGACTCAGTCATTTTTTTACGTAACGGCGAAGCCTCAAGAAAATATCCTATTTCAAGCCTGGACTTAGAATCTCTGAATTTATTGGCGACGGGAACACTTCAATCATGAATAAATCTACAGCAAAATCTACTGACACCACAGAAGGATTAACAGCAAGCCTATTTTCGTTTCTTCGCAACAACCTTAACGCTATAAGTTTGTTAATTGGTCTTATCATCACAGCAGCCATTTTTAGCCTAAACTCTGATGCCTTTTTAACGCTCGCTAATATTCTCAACATCCTGCGCTCGGCAGCATTTCTAGGCATAGTTACTTGGGGCATGACGCTTGTGATTACCACAGGAGAAATAGATGTCAGTGTTGGCCCGGCCGTTGCCTTTAGTGCAGTTTTATTGGGCTGGTTGGCCACCCACCATGGGTTGCCACTTTTCTTAGCCATCATTATCGTGATTGTAACAGTGACACTCGTTGGTTACTTGGGTGGTTATATCCGCGCTCGTTTCAACGTGCCTTCTTTTGTAACCACGCTAGCTTTGTGGAGTATTTATGACGGCATGAAGCAACTCTTATCAAACAATCAGCCGATTCCGGTAAAATCAGAGGCCTTTAAGGTGTGGGCAAATGGTAGCATCTTGGGTATTCCCAATCCAATTCTTATTGCCGGGATTTTATTTTTGATTTTTCTTTATATTACTAAACAAACGGTTTATGGCAGGTCACTCTATGCTGTGGGTGGTAATGCTAAAGCCGCTTATGCTTCTGGTATCAATGTGCGGCAGATTCGGGCTTCGGTCTTTGCAATTACTGGACTTTTATCTGCTATTACGGGGATTTTACAGGTTTCAAGATTAGGTACAGCAACGGGTCAAATAGCCACTGGACTCGAGTTTTCCTCAATAGCAGCGGTGGTGATCGGTGGCACCGCACTTTCTGGTGGCAGAGGCTTAATACTTGGTTCCTTGCTAGGCGTACTTTTTATTTCCTTAATTGCCAACGGCTTGGTACTGATTGGTGTCAATTCACAAGCTCAAAACGTTGTTAGGGGTGTGCTAATTCTAGTGGCAGTACTGGTAAATGTCGTGTTCAAGAGGGAAAGCAAAGTGATATGAAAAACTTCGCAGCGGTGTTACAAAAGCAAAGACAGGTAAGGCTCGAGCAACGCCCTGTTCCTGTTCCTGTAGCAGGTGAAGTGCTTATCGAAGTTGCCTCAGTTGGGGTGTGCGGTTCAGATATGCACTATTACTATGAAGGTAGTTTAGGGGGCTGGGTCGCACCCCCTAATTTCGTCTTGGGTCATGAAGCGTCAGGTGTGATTGTCGATGTTGGAGTGGGTGTTGACAAATCTCGCATTGGTGAGCGAGTGGCGATAGAACCTGGCATTCCTGATTTAGCGTGTGAACATTGTTTACGGGGTGCTTACAATCTTTGTGAGGGCATGATTTTTTTCTCACATCCACCCCATGATGGTGCTTTTTGTCAATATATCGTCGTCCATGCGGCCTTTGCCCATCCGATACCCGACGCTGTTTCTTTAGATGCTGCTGCACTCATTGAACCTTTATCGGTAGGACTATGGGCGTGTCGCCGTGCGGGTGTTGAACCTGGAGATTCGGTGCTAATTACTGGGGCAGGCACGATTGGTTTAATGGCTCTCGAGGCCGCACGTATCTTTGGTGCTTCAGAAATATATGTAACCGATGTCGAGGAGGCGCGGCTTGTATGGGCAGCCAAACGGGGTGCAACGAAAACTATTAATGCAAAGAAAACAACGCTTGAGAAAGCAGGTATTAAGCCAAAACGCATGATCGAATGTTCAGGTTCTGCAGAGGCTTTAAGAGAAGGTGTCTTGACCATGCAACGTGGCGGTTCTATTGCCCTTGTCGGCTTAGGGCCTGAAGTCACCCCTTCTTTTCCTGTTTTTGAAGTCATCGCACGAGAACTTACGGTGTTTGGCTCTTTTCGTTATGTCAACACTTGGCCTATTGCCCTTCGGCTGCTGGCTAGCGGCCAACTAGAGTTGGATAGTTTGGTATCGGGTGTATTTCCTCTCTCACAAACCCAGATAGCCCTCGAGGCACCCAAGAAAGACCCCTCGTTCTTAAAAGCCATCATCCACCCTAATGAAGGAGTTGACCGCTAATGCTTCTCGTCATTGGTGAAGCAATTACCGCCTTTATGCGAACGATTAAAGGGAACGGTCCTGATGTTGAAACGAGTTTTGAGGGTCCGGTCGCGAGTGGTGCGCCGATGATTTTTGCGAGTGCGGCTGCTCGGCTCGGCATCAATACCGTCGCGCTAATGGCTGTTGGTAATGATGATTTTGGTATTCAGATGCGTGACGTGTTAAATGCTCATGGGGTTGATACCTCTCACTGTCTTATCTCGAAAACACGTCCTACCTCATGTGGTTTTGTGACCTACCGGGCCGATGGCAGTCGTTCGTTTATCTTTTATGTTCACGAAACATCTGCGACTGAAGTACCCCCAGTTTCTTTAAAAGATTTACCTGAAAGTGCAGACGTTTTACATATTTCTGGTTCAGCCCTGAGCTTTGGTGGTGAGCTTGCTGCTACCGTAAAAGAGGCTATCGCCAGAGCCAAGCGTGCTGGTAAAAAAATCTCTGTTGACCCAAATGTTAGGGCAGAAACGGCCTCGGAGGATACGCTCATGCAGGTTCGGGCGGCAGTTTTGGAGGCAAATTATATCTTGCCAAGTCATGGGGAACTTGATGCTTTGGGGTTAAGCGTAACGGATCTTATCCTTGCGGGTAAAGTTGTGGTAGTCAAAGAAGGTGCGAAAGGCGCTACGGTGTTTACCTCAGAGCAAGGGCAGTTTGTTCCTGCACCAAAGGTAAGCGAACTCAACGCGGACGGTGCAGGAGACATTTTTGCAGCAACTTTTATAGCAGCAGTGATGCAGCAGAAGTCACCCGTTCGTGCAGCTGAGATAGCATGCGATGTAGCAGCCCGTTCCGTTACTTCTTCTGATCCAATGAATAGCCTTATACAACCTTCTGATCTTTTATGAAAACACCTAGGATTTTATGTATTTCTTTAGCTCCCGCTCTTGACCGTTACTTGACTGTCGAAAATTTCAGCGTGGGTGGAATCACCCGCTCGAGCCAAGTCGAAGAACGCGCAGGGGGCAAATGTATCAACATGGCAAGGGCCATGAAGCAGTTAGGTGGGAATCCTCTTGTCATCGCCGCGCTCGGCGGTCATACCGGGGAGGCGATTGAAGCCGCAGCACGTGCCGAACGTATTGATATAGTGGCAACCCGCATCGAAAGCTGTACCCGGCAATGTACAGTTATATGGGATCCTGTTCAGGAAACGTTGACCCAATTATCTGAGAATTGGAATCAAATTACTATGTCTGAATGGGCAGCTTTTATCGAGTTGGTAACAAAACACGTGAAGCAATCATCTTTCGAGGCAGCAGCTTTTTCAGGGCGCATGTTCCCGAGCGTACCTTCTGCTGAGGTTGCTAGTTTGGTAGAGATTATGAATGAGCATAACCTTCCCAGTTATGTTGATGCAGCAGATGTGACACTGGGTGCGCTGCTGGCTGCAAAACCTACAGGTGTGAAAATCAATCACGAAGAAGCGAGTGCTTACCTGGGAATCCCCATTAACACTGTTGAAGATGCTGCCAAGTCTTGTAAAGAAATTGTCGCAGGTGGCGTTGCCTCTTGCGTGATAACCCTTGGAGCTAGGGGAGCTGTAGGTGCTACCGCTACAGAAGCATATTATGTAAGTTCAGATGATCATGGACCTTGGGCCGTTGGTAGTGGTGACGCATTTTTTGGCGCAATGATTGTTAATCGTGTTAAGGGTGCGTCTTGGTTGGATACCATGACAGCAGGTGTTGCAGCTGGTACCGCGAATGCTCATCAGCAGATTGCTGGACTACTAGACTGTGAGCGATTTGATAAAAGTCTAAAGGAAATCCATATTGCACACTTGAGAGGGGTTCCGTCAAGTTAACTCGAGAATCTGGTGAGGAAGCTTTAGGGATTTTAAGCCTTTTGTTTGGTTTTAACCTAGAGCGTGTTATGAACTCGAGTATTATTCCATCAGATCAAGATAAACGTGTCCTGGACGAATTTTCTGGGCAATCAAGGCAAAGCGTAATAATTTAATTACGTCTTAAAATGAGTCCTTATTTGACCTTACTCAAAGTAATACCAAACAAAAACTACGTCTCAGAGGCAGTTTTGAAGGCTAAAGTCCTTTTTAAGTTCATAACACGCTCTA
>JAGQHN010000051.1:0-7852 GCA_020431825.1 Trueperaceae bacterium
CAATGGCAAGACCCATTCTCTTTTGTACAACCGGTGTAATTCCATTATGTAGCATTTGTTTTTGTACGAGGGAGCTAAGGCCTGCTAGGTTGAAGTACTATGCCAGACTTCTACCTTTTTTCTGGTCGTTTTAACAGTGAGCCTAAGGCCAGATCAATAACAAACCAGGTTGCTAAAAAAGCAAGACACTCGAGGGTAAAACTGTGAAACTTATAAAAGGTTTCAGCAATAACAATGGAAATGACCAGTGCGGGTAGTTGCTCGACCAGCAGAGACCTTGGGCTAATTGTTTTAATCAGGGTGTACATAGCTGACTCCTTTGTTTGCAAGCTACTTCGTCTTTGCCAGAACATAAATTACAGGTAGGACGAGGCTTTGCTGTAGCGCAAAGCCTATCATACTGATTCGGCTAAGAGGAACAGCTTGTTAACGAAACTATTTTCAATTAGAGAATGGTTTCCAACAAGCTCAACTGCTTGAGCGCTTAATAAGAATAATGTGTTTTTTTAGTTTGTAATCTTTCATCTAGCTTTAAGCAAAATTAAAGCTGCCAATGCTCAAGATATGCTGAGCCAATGGTAGCTGAAACTTTACAAATGTATTGCTTTTTGCTAACAAAATGCAGGCTCAAGTACTTTTGTCCTCTATTACCTGGGTCTAGACTGACTATACTTACGGTTAACGTTTTAAGTTAAGGAAGTTTTTATGTCTGCCGAAGATGCACAATTTGCATTTGACGCCCTGCAAATGGGATTTGCTTATTTTGATGAAATAGGCGATGACTGCGCGCTGGCTGAGTTAAAACTAGAGCTCGAGCAACTTATTGCTCAGAGCCCTGTCTTTGTTGAACAAGCCCGCACTATGCTTGCCAGTTTTTAATGTTTGCAAAATAGGGTGGTGTTATCATCCTGACAGATAGCAAGTTTAGCGTTAGCTATAAAGTATCTGTCGGAATGTTCCTTTCAATAGGCTCTAGTGTCTGAAGTGGCGTTCGCCAGTAAAGACCATAGCTATGCCCTGCTCATTGGCAGCGTCAATGATAGCCTGATCGTTGACCGATCCGCCGGGCTGTATCACCGTTTTTACGCCAGCTGCGGCGGCTGCGTCTAAACCATCCCTAAACGGATAAAAAGCGTCACTGGCACAGGCGCCCCCTTGAGCGCGACCTTCGGCTTTTTTAGCGGCAATGTCAGCAGCATCTACCCGACTTTGCTGTCCAGCACCTATGCCTACGGCCTGCCCATCTTTAACGAGGGCAATGGCATTGGACTTGGTGTAGGCACAGACCAGCCAGGCCATTTCCAGGTCTTGCCACTGGGCGTCTGTGGGCTCTGTTTCAGTGACTACCTTCCAGCTTTCACGGCTCATGGTAACGGTGTCTGGGTTTTGGACCAGAAAGCCACCATCAATACGCCGGAGTTCAAGGCTTTGCTGTTCGGGAGCGTTGGCCTCGAGTACTCGCATATTCTTACGCTTGCCCATGACCAGCTCGAGGGCTTCCGGGGTATAGCCTCGAGCAATAATGACATCGGCCTTGGCATTTTCCATAAGGTGTTCGGCGGTGGTGGCGTCAATTACCTGATTTAAAGCCACAATGCCACCAAAGGCCGATTTGGGGTCGCAGGCAAAGGCCCGGTCATAAGCCTCACTTATGCTCTTGCCATTAGCTACACCGCAAGGGTTCGCATGTTTAACAATCACGCAGGCTGGACCCTTAAATTCATGAACCAGTTGCCAGGCAGCTTCGGTATCAAAGACATTGAGGTAAGAAAGAGCTGCACCCTTGTGTTGTTTCAAGCTGTCCCAGAAGCCAAGGCGTTCGCGGTAGCGCGCACCCTGCTGGTGCGGGTTTTCTCCGTAGCGCAAGATCTCACTGCGCTCGAGTGCCAGATGCAAGCTGTCAGGTAAGTCAACGCCACGATCAAAATACCCAACAATGGCACTATCATAGGCAGCCGTATGAGCAAAAGCTTTTCTGGCGAGTTCCCGGCGCAAGCTATCAGCTTTGCCCTGTTTTAAGGCGTCACCGACTCGAGCATAATCGCTGGGGTCAACCAGAACCAGCACGCCAGCGTAGTTTTTAGCCGCAGCCCGAATCATGGTGGGGCCACCAATGTCAATATTTTCAATGGCCTCATCTTCACTTACACCCGGTTTGGCAACAGTTTCACGAAAAGGGTAGAGGTTGACTACAACCACATCGATGGGGCTAATGCTGTGCTCGGAAAGTTCCTGCAAATGCCCATAGTTACGCTTTGCCAGAATGCCTCCGTGAATCCTGGGGTGAAGGGTTTTTACCCGACCCTCTAAGATTTCAGGAAAGCCTGTGATATCAGCGACTTTTTGAACCTCGAGCCCTGCCTCTGACAGTGTTTTAAAAGTTCCACCTGTAGAAAGAAGCTCATACCCTAAATCACTAAGTAATGTTGCGAAATCAACCAAGCCTGTTTTATCTGAGACGCTTAAGAGTGCCCTTGCCATAGGGGTATCCTAACATGTTAGAAAAATCGTGCTGCAACACAGAATGTCTCTTTTTAGAAGGGTTTCCGATTTTGTGTTGCAAAACGTTTACCTTCAGTTTTCATAGAGATTTATAGCTAGGAAAGCACAAAATCTGGTAAACCCTCCTTTCAAACTGTCAAGAAAAGTCGAGCTATCTCAAGTTTCTTAGCCCTTTCATGTGACGATTGGGTATGGTTGGTGGGTAAGTCAAATCTGGAGGAAAATGATGAAACGAGTCTGGGTTTTAGCTCTGGTGCTGGTCAGTAGCAGCATTGCGCTGGCTTTTTGCGGCTTTTATGTCGCTAAAGTTGACAGCAAACTTTTTAATGAAAGCTCGGAAGTGATTATTGCCAGGGAAGGCAAGCGCACCATTTTAAGTATGTCCAATGATTACAAGGGAGATGTCAGTGAATTTGCTCTGGTTGTCCCAATTCCTTATGTGTTTACCCAGGAGCAAATTCAGGTGGGTGACGCTACTATTTTTGACCGCATCGGGGCTTATAGCGCCCCTCGGCTTGTCGAGTATTTTGATGATGACCCGTGCTACCGCTATGAAAATGAGGGTGCAGTCTTTGAAATGGCAGCACCAACGGCAACCGTCGATAGCGCTGCTTCTATTCGTGCAAAGTCGCTTGGCGTGACCATAGAAGAGCAGTTTAGTGTTGGGGAATATGACATTCTTATTTTGGGGGCCGAAGAATCAACGGGGCTCGAGACCTGGCTTATAGAAAATGGCTATAAATTGCCCAACGGTGCCAGTGAAGCCTTAGCGCCTTATATTGCTATGGATATGAAGTTCTTTGTGGCCAAAGTGAACCTCGAGGCCTTTGCTGATACCGGTTTTAAAAATCTGCGTCCTATCCTGATGGCCTTTGAAAGCAATGACTTTATGCTGCCCATACAGCTAGGCATGGTCAATGCCGCTGGCCCTCAGGACCTTATTGTCTACCTGCTTTCCCCGGAAGGCCGGGTTGAAGTAGCCAACTATCCAACAGTAACTATGCCCAGTGATGTCTATGTACCCGAATTTGTCGAAGATGAATTTGGTGATATGTACAGAGCTACCTTTGACACTGCTTATAAACGTGAAAATAGAAAGTCTGTCTTTTTAGAATATGCCTGGGATATGGCCTGGTGTGACCCCTGTGCTGCCGACCCGCTAAGTGGCGAAGAAATGGCCAAGGCCGGAGTTTTCTGGTTAGATGAAAGTTCAGATTTTGCTGCCCCCAATGTTTATTTAACCCGTTTGCATGTGCGCTACAGCAAAGACTACTTTCCAGAAGATCTGATGTTTCGCGTAACTGGAAACCGCGATAACTTTCAGGGTCGCTATATTATTCAAAGACCTTACAGCGGCACCATTACCTGTCAGGAAGGTCAGTCCTATATAGAGCAGGTACAAGAAAGGCAAAAGCAGGAAGCTCAGGCACTGGCAAATCTTACGGGCTGGAGTTATGGCAGCATTATGGAAAAGGTCAGTCTCTATAATCCGAGTGTTGAAGTGCCAAGTTGGTGGAAGCGCGTATTTGAAAGATTTGGCAATTGAGTTTTGGAACCGAGAAAACCCCATCTCAACCTTGAGATGGGGTCTGTTCTAGTTATCGCGTCTATAATAGTGACGATTACTACCATCAAAACGTTTGGATTTCAGGCAGCAATGTTTAAAAACGCCTCCCTGAATTGCAAGGACAAAGATCGTTACGTCCCAGTTGCTCGAGCAATTCTTTATTGCCATGAATGACTCTTAAACCGCGTTTTACCTGCGTTTCAGAGGGATAGCCTTTTCTGCGTTTGCTTATAACTTCAAAAGGACGGACTTTCTTCAAAAGATTTAGGCTTACGTGCCATACATTAGCTCCATGTATATACAAAAAAACATCGAACATTTTTAGCTTTTGAGATAGTTTGAAGGATGGACTGACACACCGACCTGTAAACGGTCTGAGTTTAACTTAGCAAAAACTCAGCATTAAGGCAAGAAGGTTTACTTGCTTTTATAGCTACCTGAAAAGGCAGTGGTGATTCCCAGAGCAATGTAAATGGTTCCCGCCAGGTATTTTTGCACTCTGGCAGCCAGAATATTGCCAGATAAAAGCTGTCTTGCCGTGCCAGCGATGACGGCATACATGCTGTCACTCATTATTGCCATAATGACAAAAATCATGCCTAAAGTCAGAATTTGGAGAATGACGGAGCCTCTGGCTGGATTCACAAACTGAGGTAAAAACGCCAGAAAAAAGAGGGCGGTTTTCGGGTTAAGTATATTGACGACGATGCCCTGACGAAAAATCTGTCCATAAGACATGACTTTTAAAGGTTGCACTTTGCTGACTTCCGCCTTGCGTGACAGCGTTTTTATCCCCAGATAAATCAGATAGGCAGCACCGAGATACTTGATGAAGCTAAATGCCAAAACACTTTGCATGAGCAGTGCAGAAAGCCCAAATGCTGCAAAAAGTACATGAACCAGAGAACCCAAACCCACCCCTAAGGTCGAGATAAAGCCTGCCATGCGACCTTGCTCGAGGCTGCGCGCCACAATGTAAAGAACGGCCGGACCAGGTGCCAGAAGCAGGGCTAAAGTAGCCGTTACAAATAAAGCTAAAGATGCAGCGTCAAACATAAAGCAAAAGTCTCCTTTTAGGAATCTCAGAATATCATGTGGCAGAAGCTAAGATTCAGGCTGAGGCTCGTTTAAATCAGAACGTTTTCTTAGCACATAGGAGCTAAGCAAACTAAAAATAAGTAAGCCCCCTGAAGCGACTAAGTACCAGATATTAAGGCGCAAACCTGTAAAGGCAAACTGTCCTTCTATAGAGGCACCTGCCAGTGTGGTCATAAGCAAACTGGGTATACCGCCAAGCGCGGTAGCCAGTACAAAAGCGATAAACGATATGCGCAAAAAGCCAGCAGCGTAGTTCACCAGATCGCCTGGAATGAAAATCAGGCGACTGAGCAAAATGGTGTCAAAGCTTCTTTCGCGCATGCGTCTCACCAGCTTAGTCTCTAACTGTTCAGGTTTAAAGCCTGTACCAAAAAAACGGCCCATGCCGTAAGGAATGCTGGCTGAAATGAGGGTGGCAATGACGGCATAAAGGCTCCCCCAGATGGGGCCATAGGCAAAACCTGCAAAGACATTCAAGATAGAAATGGGCAGTAAGAAGACAGGTCTTATGATAAAGATGCCTAAAAGGAGCAGGGGTCCAAACTGACTCGAGCTAAACCCCTGTAACCAGACTTGTAAAAGCTCTGTAGCACTTTGCTCCGAACGATTGACATAAAGCCAGAAGCTAATAAAAAACACAAGCCAGAAAGCTAAAACCAGAAACCGCTGCCAGCGCTGCATAGCTATAGCTTAGCTGCTAGAAGCAGGCCAAGACGTCTGGTTTCTCAAATTGGGACGCATGGGTGGCTTAAACTTAAGGTATGGCTTTTAAGATACGACTCTATCAGGAAAGAGATTTGGCTGCACTTTATACTATTTGTTTAAAAACCGGGGATTCTGGTCAGGATGCTACGGAGCTTTATAAAGACCCTAAGCTACTGGGACACTTGTATGCTGCACCTTACGCCAAACTCGAGCCCAATCTGGCATTTGTTTTAGAAGATGAACAGGGTGTGTGCGGGTATATTCTGGGCGCACTTGACTCGAGCCTTTTTTACAGGCGTATGGTTAAAGAGTGGCTGCCCGGCATTTTGCCTCAGTACGAAAACCCACCAGGAGAATGGGCAAGCTTGAGCCGTGACGAAAAAATCATCCGCATGCTTTTTCAATTTGACGAAGCTGAAGACGAAGACCTCGTTCGCGATTATCCCTCTCATCTGCACATTGATCTTTTGCCAAGAGCCCAGAAACAGGGTCAGGGCAAGCTACTCATGATGATACTTTTAGATGCACTTAAGGTCAAAGGTTCCAGAGGCGTTCATCTGGGGCTTGGCATTCGCAATGATAATGCCTTTGCTTTTTATAAGCGTATGGGTTTTCATGAATTTAAGCGTACAGAGGGAGCGATTTATATGGCCAGGTCGCTTAATGGCGGGTAGCTACCGATTGTCGTTGAATCAGTTCTGGCGTGAAACTTTGCTCTACCTTTATATCTTTTTGATGCAGTTCTCGCAGCGCAACCTGGGCAGCAGCTTCGCCCATCGCAATTAAAGGCTGACGAATGGTACTTAGGGCAGGGTAAAGATAGCGGGAAATAAGCAGGTCATCAAAACCAATGATGGAAATATCTTCAGGAATGCGTATTCCCGCTTGACGCAAGATATGAAAAGCGCCCACTGCCATCTGATCATTGGCGACAAAAATGGCATCAAGATTGAGGTTGCGTTCGAGCAAAGCCTGCATGGCCTGTTGCCCACTTGTTTCAGTAAATTGGCCCTCGATAACATAGCTTTCATCGTAGGCGAGACCAACTTCTTCGAGGCCTCGTCGGTAGCCCTGTAAGCGGTCACGGCTGTCTTTTAACAAGAGGGGGCCACTGATATGAGCAATCTTTTGGTGCCCCGTAGCAAGTAAGTGTTGGGTCGCCAGATAGCCGCCCAGCTCATTATCAAGGTGAATACAAGAGTCTGCTAATTCTGGAATAAAGCGGCCTATAAGCACCACAGGAATGTTCTGCACATTTTCATGCTCGAGCCAATCCAGAATTTCATCATCAGAAAGGGTTTCCAGACGGACAATGATGGCGTCTGGACGACGCTGGGATATAAAATTCAGTGCTTTTAACTCACGAGTCGCCTTGGCATGACCACTTGAAACAATCAAGTGCATACCTGCTGCCTCAATGACATTTTCAATCCCCTGAACAAGGGTGCTATGAAAAGAACTCGAGATTTCATTAATGATGACACCTATGCCGCCTGAGCGGTTGGTGACCAAACCCCTGGCAAAGGCATTGGGTTTGTAATTAAGGTGAGCTACCGCCTTAAGTACGCGTTCTTTGGTTGCAGCATTAACGGGTGCTGTGCCATTTAGTACCCTCGAGACGGTCGAGGGAGAGACATTGGCATAGCGTGATACATCTTTAATGCTTGACATTTCCTACCTTAACTATAAAAGCGATTGCGAAAAGAAATATCACGTTTAAGAAGCCCATGTCAACAAAGTTTGCTAGCATGCCCGTTTTATCTAAAAGGTAATAAGAAACCGTTAATAAGTAAGCAAAGACACACAAAAACCAGACGAGTTTGCCTGACTTAAGCCTGAGCAACTCTCGTACTATCTGAACTCTTCTTTTACAGAGATCAAAGCGCAGTTTGCCTCCTTTCAAGAGATTTCTGTAAAATGCAGAGCCTTATTAGATTGTTGGACAGACTGCAAGTGTCTGCCGTTTGTACTGGTTAAGCT
>JAGQHN010000051.1:7951-15902 GCA_020431825.1 Trueperaceae bacterium
TCGCAGGTTGGAAAAAGGTTGGTGCTGGCGGTTTTAGGTTCTGCAAGGTGCCAGCTGCTTTTTGGTATTGCGACAAAGTTGCCTGTGTAAAAGGGCTGCTAAGCTATACTGCGAAAAATGGGAAAAGGCTTAGTTTAAGGATAAGTAAAAATGACAAAGGATTTGCTAAGACAACGAAAAAAGCTCGAGCAAACCTGGTCTGACTATGTTTTTGAGCAGCAAAAACCTCTGCTGGCTGAGCCGCTGTTAAAGTCCTGGGAGCGCTCGAGTCAGCATCTTAACCCACTGCGCCCAAACGTTCCTGTGAATGACCCCTTGGAAACCGAAAAGGAATGGCGCGACTCTCTGCTTTACCGGGTCGCCAGTCCCCTCCTTGAAGAGATTAAGCGTACGGCTGATGAAAGCAATTACATTGTGGCGATTTGTGATGGCAAGGGCAAGCTGCTCTGGACCCATAGCAGTCGGCATATGTTACGCCGGGCAGAACAGCTCAATTTTGTGCCCGGAGGTTTACTGAGTGAGCAGGGTGCCGGCACCAACGCCTTAGACCTTGCCCTAAGAAATATACAGCCCAGCCGGGTCTTTTCTGCTGAGCACTATATGCAGGCATTTCATGACTGGGTTTGCTACTCAGCGCCTATTAGAGACCCAAACAGTGGTCTGCCTGTAGGGGTTTTAGATTTCAGTTCATCCTGGGAAAATGCCAATTCCCTGGGGCTCATGACAGCTACAGCTTTGGCACGTTATATCGAAGCGCGGCTCCTTCATTATGGTAGCCAGCAGCAGCGTGTAGCTGAAAACTCAGGCTCGAGCCTCGAGCTTCAGTTTTGCGGTGAACCTGACTTGCGCTTTGAAGGGGGCAGTCTAAAACTAAGCCCCAGACAGTATGAGATTCTGGCGCTACTAGCCCTAAACCCTGAAGGACTCAATCTTGAAACCTTGCATGCTTACTTATACGGCGATAAAGAAGTGAGCCTCAGTACGCTAAAGGCCGAAATATCCAATCTCAGACAGGTTTTAAAGGGAGCAATTGGCTCACGGCCCTACTCACTTAAGCTTGCCTACCGGGCAGACTTTTTAGGCATTCAAGAGGCTTTGCAAGAGGGGGATGTGAGGGCTGCGACCTATCTCTATCACGGAAGTTTACTTAAGTTTTCTGAAGCGCCCTATCTTAAAGAGTGGCGACTTTATCTTGATCATGCTTTACAAACCGCGCTACTTAGTAGCGGTTCCGCCGAACTTCTGTGGCACTACAGCAAGTACCAGCCCGATGATTTTGAGGTACTTTTACAACTGGCACAGGTGCTGCCTGCCAGTGATCCCAGACTGGCGATGGTTCGGGCGCGGCTCGAGCTTTTAGGCTTCAGTTGTTAGTCGTTGGTGCTTGACGCTTTAACAGAGATAAGCTAGGCTAACTTAAGCGCAGTTTTATTATCGTTTGTACAAATATCAAAAAGATTCCACCCTGTTTGCCTTATGGGGGCAAATGTATTGGGGCACGATTGACCCTGCTTTTCGTGCTAAGGTAGACTACACCCACAAATCATATTCAGGTTTTAGACCACCCATGTCTAAGTTTTTAGTATCTGACTTTTTAGGAGGAATACCCAGGTGAAACTTAATGGTTCACACACGATTAATGCCCCTCGCGAAAAAGTCTTTACCATGCTTCAAGACCCTGAGGTTTTAGCCAAGGCAACGCCAGGGGTTGAAGATATGGCTAAAGAACGCGATGACTACTATAAGGCAAGTCTTAGTTTAGGCATTGGACCTGTTAAAGGTACGTTTGCAGGTTCGGTAGAAATCACTGAAAAAAATGCTCCGGAATCAATGACTCTGGCGGTTGAAGGTCAGGGAGGCCCCGGCGGCGTTAAAGCACTTGGGAGGTTAAAGCTGGAAGATCAAGGCGATAAAACAGTTATTCACTGGGAAGGCGAACCGCAAATTTCAGGGCGAATTGCTGCGGTGGGCTCGAGGCTGGTTGGTGGCGTTGCTAAAAAACTGGCTGGACAATTCTTTGACAGTATTTCCGAACAAGCCCAAACGTATGAAAGCTAAAAGGCAAAACTTAATTTTTAAGGAGTCAGTATGCAAGTAAGTATCAAGGTCAACGGTCAAAATTACACACGCGATGTCGAAGAGCGAACCTTACTGGTTCATTTTTTACGTGAACATGCTGGGCTTACCGGAACGCATATTGGTTGCGATACCTCGCTTTGCGGTGCCTGCACTGTGCTCTTAGATGGTAAGGCAGTCAAGTCCTGCACGGTTCTGGCAGCTTCAGCGGACGGAACTGAAGTTACGACGGTTGAAGGTCTAGCCAAAGGCAGCGACCTGCATCCAATACAAGAAGGTTTCTGGGAAAAACACGGTTTGCAATGTGGTTTTTGCACCCCAGGTTTTCTCATGGCAACCGTACAACTTTTAGAGCGCAATCCTAACCCTAGTGAGGAAGAGATTCGTCACGGGCTAGAAGGAAACTACTGCCGCTGCACGGGTTATCACAATATTGTCAAAGCTGTTCAGTATGCTGCCGCCAAAATGCGCGGTGAAGCAGTGGCCGCGGACTAAGGAGCCTTAAATGGGTGAAAAGTATTTTGGAAAAGCGATAAAACGCAAAGAAGATCCGCGCTTTATTACGGGTGCTGGCAATTATGTCGATGATATAACGCTGCAAAATCAGGCTTATGTTGCGATGGTGCGTAGCCCCTATGCACATGCCACTGTTAAAAGCATCAATGTTGATAAAGCAAAGGCGCACCCAGGCGTTATAGACGTCATTTTGGGTCAGGAAATGGTTGATGCAGGTATTGGCTCAATTCCGGTGGGCTGGCTCCTGGATGGCCTTAAAACGCCGCCCCACTACGCCATAACGGTTGACAAGGCCAGACATCAGGGTGAGATTGTGGCGGCGGTCATTGCTGATAACCGCTACACCGCCGAAGATGCCGCCGATCTGATTGAGGTTGAGTATGAGCAGCATAGTGCGGTTGCTAACCCTGCCAAAGCTTTGGAAAGCGGCGCACCTCAAGTTCACGATGATGCACCGGGCAATGTAACCTTTGAGTGGCAAATTGGTGACAAAGCTGCCACCGATGCTGCTTTTGCCAGTGCTGCCAAAACGGTCAAGCTGGATTTGCGCAACAATCGCCTCATCCCCAATGCTATTGAGCCAAGAGCTTCCCTGGCTGACTACAACCGTGGTACCCAGGAGTACACGCTTTATACCACCAGTCAAAATCCGCATGTACATAGACTGATTATTGCAGCCTTTGTTATGGGTATACCCGAGCATAAATTGCGCGTCATTAGCCCGGATGTCGGTGGTGGTTTTGGTAGCAAAATCTTCCAGTACCCTGAAGAAATCATTGTGCTCTATGCCAGCAAAAAGCATAACCGCCCGGTTAAGTGGAGTGCCAAGCGCAGTGAAAGCTTCCTGACTGATTCGCATGGGCGTGACCATGTCACGACTGCTGAACTGGCTGTCGATGCTGACGCAAATATCACCGGTCTAAGGGTGAAAACCGCCGCCAACATGGGAGCTTACCTTACACTCTTTGCACCTGCTGTGCCCACCTATCTTTATGGCACGCTATTAGCGGGTACTTACAAAACTCCAAATATTCACTGCGAGGTAACGGGAGTTTTTACCCATACCACGCCAGTAGATGCTTACCGCGGTGCGGGTCGTCCAGAGGCTACTTATTTGCTCGAGCGCATTGTCAGCTACATGGCGCAAGAGCTAGGTATGGACCCTGCTGAATTCCGCAAGAAGAACTTTATTGGCCCAGATGAGTTCCCTTATCAGACCCCAGTTGCACTTGCCTATGATAGTGGTAATTATGTTCCTGCCCTGGAAAAAGCCCTGGCGAAAGCTGATTATACCAATCTCAGAGCTGAGCAGGCCGAAGGCCGTAAGAATGGTCGCTATATTGGCATTGGGTTTTCGACCTACCTCGAGGCTTGTGGTTTAGCGCCTTCTGCGGTGGTTGGTAGCCTGGGTGCGCAGGCGGGTCAGTGGGAAAGCAGCTTGGTAAGGGTTGCCCCAACCGGAAAAGTCGAAGTCTTTACGGGTTCACATTCACATGGTCAGGGTCACGAAACGGCTTTTGCTCAGATTGTTGCTGATCGTCTTGGCGTAACGATGGAAGATGTGGAAATTGTTCACGGTGACACTGCCAAGATGCCTTATGGCTGGGGAACCTACGGTAGTCGTAGTGGTCCGGTTGGCACCAGTGCCATTGTCAAGGCTGTGGAAAAGGTTGTGAATAAAGGGCAAAAAATCGCTGCTCACCTTCTTGAAGCGCGTGAAGAAGACCTCGAGTTCACCGAGGGTAAATATCAGGTGAAAGGCTCTCCTGATAAAGCCGTAAGCTTTGGCGATATTGCCTTACAAGCACACTTAGCCCATAACTACCCTGCCGACCTCGAGCCTGGCTTAGAAGCCAGTGCCTTCTATGACCCAGCCAACTTTGTCTATCCTTTTGGTACGCATATCGCTGTGGTTGAAGTTTTCCCGGATACGGGTAAAGTCGAGATTTTGCGCTACATCGCGGTTGATGACTGTGGCCCACAAATTAACCCGCTTATCGTTCAGGGTCAGGTGCATGGTGGTATTGCTCAGGGCGCTGCACAGGCACTTTTAGAAAATGCACTCTATGATGACAATGCCCAGCTTTTAAGCTCGAGCTATATGGAATACGCTTTGCCAAGAGCTGACAGCTTGCCAAGTTTTGAGATTGACCACACGGTCACCCCATCTCCCCACAATCCGCTAGGTGTTAAAGGGATTGGTGAAGCGGGTTGTATTGCCAGTACCGCTGCCGTTGCCAATGCCGTGAATGATGCCCTCGAGGCCTTTGGCATAAGACACCTCGATATGCCGCTTAGCCCACCCCGTATCTGGAAAGCCATTCAAGACGCCGCGCCCGCGCAGGCCGCGGATTAAAGAGCTGTCCCAATTAAATTAGGATGAGATTTTGAGAGTTACAAGCTTAGTACGGTATCACTGGATAAACCAGATTTTTTGAATCTAGCTATCAGAAGATACCTGCTACTAAAGGTTTTTAAGGAGCCAAAATAGATGTACCCAGCTAAATTTACCTATCACGCCCCCTGGAGTGTTGAAGAAGCCCTTGGCCTTATGGCTGAGCATGAAGACAGCAAACTGATTGCCGGTGGTCACAGCTTGCTACCTACTATGAAAATGCGCCTTGCTACACCTGCTCATCTCATTGATATGAAAAATCTGCGCAGCTTGCTTAGCTATGTTCATGACAAAGGCGATCATATTGCGATTGGCGCGTTAACGACTTACCAGCAGATCCTTGACTCGAGCCTTATCCAGCAAAATGCAGCCATCATTGCTCAAACGGTTGCCGAGGTTGGCGATATACAAGTTCGCAATATGGGTACCCTGGGCGGAAGTATTGCCCACGCTGACCCAGCGGGTGATCCACCGGCAGCTATCCTGGCTAGTGATGCCACGATGGTGATTCAGGGAAGTGGTGGCGAGCGCACTGTGGCAGCCGGAGATTTTTTCCAGGGTTTCTTTGAAACTGCGGTTGGAGCTGGCGACATTTTAAAAGAAATTCGCGTGCCCAAACAGTCTGGTGGCAGCAGCTATCAGAAATTCAAGCATCCTGCCAGTGGTTATGCGGTCGCTGGTGTTGCAGTCTGTTTAACAAAAGACGGTAGTAATATTGGCAGTGTACGTGTTGGAGTAACCGGTGTTTCTGACGGTGCTTACCGCGCCAGTGCTGTCGAAGATGCCCTGAGTGGTCAAGCCTTTAGCGAAGCTTTAGCAGCCAGTGCTGCTGCTCATGCCGTAGAGGGTATTGACGCTTTAGAAGATCCTTTTGCTGACGCTGCCTACCGTGGTCAATTGGCAAAAACTCTGGCAAAACGCGCAATTATTGCTGCCTGGAATAACGCCTAAACAAAACCAGTTCTAGCCTAAAAAAGTTTGTGCCACTGAGCTACTTGTAGCTCAGTGGCTTTGTTTTTGTGACAAATAACCCAGAAAATTACCCTAGCTGCGTCACCATTAGAATTATTAAGTTTCTAAGAAAGGCTGGATGCATATGGAAACATTTTCTTTTGATACTGAAATCAGTATTAGCTCTGAACTCATCAGCACACGGCTCGAGCAAGACACCGTCATTCTAAATCTGGCAACAGGCAAGTATTACTCTCTCGAGGGCGTAGGTAGTTTGATCTGGCAGAGTCTCGAGGCCAAACAAGACCTTGGCGCCATTCAAGAAAATATTTTGTCAAGCTACAACGTGAGTTCTGAACAAAGCTTGACCGATATGCAGGCGTTTCTTAGCAGCTTGGCTGATGCAGGCCTTATCTCTTTTTAGAAAAATCAAATCCTTTTCTGCCCTCGAGGCTGAGTCAAGGCGCTATTTTATGCACAGTTGGCTCGAGCTGCTAAAGGTTCGTTTTTTACTTTCCTTTCGTCCGGTAAAGACCATGAAAAGGTATCAGATTTTAGGATTGAAAGAGGATAAAGAATTTTCTTTACAAGACTTCCTAAAATCCTTTGATCTGGCCCATCGTTACATTCCGGGAGCAACATGCTTGGTACAGGCCTATGCTGCCAAGAAGGTTCTGGCTGACTATGGTCAGGCCTCGGTAGTGCGTATTGGTGTGAGCAAAAAGGCTGGTTTTAAGGCCCATGCCTGGCTCGAGTACCAGGGAACGGTCATTTTGGGTCAGGTAATGAACTTAGCTGACTATCAAGCTTTAGGAGGGGGTGTTATGAAAAACTGACTGACGTGTGGGGTGTAAGACCATTTTGCTCTTTGCCCTTTTCCCAATACTTACAGCAATAACCCTACGTCATTATCTTTAGGAGTAGCTCTTTGAAACATTATCTATATCTACTTGTTGCAAGTTTTCTTGTCTCCTTTCTTGCTGCGTGCGGCACTGCACCTGTTGCTGAAGCTAAGCTAAGCAACGACAATGTCTTTAGTTTTAGCATTGACCCAAAAAGCCAAACAGTCAATTTACTTAATAGTCAGACCTTTTTACAGAATCTAGATAATTCGTTGCAGTGTGGATTAGCACAGGCCAGCATCTTACAGCCAAATCGTGACCTGGCCTTAAGTCATTACGACTTTACCTTCTTACCCAATAACCAACTGAAAATCATCGCCAAATTTAAAAATGTCAGTCCCTATGCTTACGCTGACCTGATGTTTGAACGCGTAACTGGTAAACAGATTCTGAGTTCTACTGAGCCAGCTCCTGTTGCGCTAGTAGCATCTCAAGAAGAAACAGCAGAGCTCGAGTTCCTGGTTCATCACAAAGGCAGAGTCTTCACCTATGAAGTTGTAGCTAAAGCCAAGGTGCTGTGTGATACGTCTGGTGAGGAACAGCTAGATTTTGGTGACGCACCGGATGGCTACGGCACAACCTTAGCCAGTGACGGCGCAAGGCATGTCATCACTGGCAGCTTGATTGCTCTGGGGAATTTTGGTGAATCAGAAGATGACGGTCAACCTACTGTTGGCGCAGATGGTGATGACCTAAATGGTGCAGATGATGAAGATGCCCTTACTAATGTACCTGCACTTTCTACCACTGCCTCGAGCTACAGCATAGATGTTCTGGTAAACACTTCTTTAGAAGTTAACCCTGTTTATCTAGTAGGCTGGATTGATTTGAATGGAAACGGCAACTTTGATGCGAATGAAAAGTCAGATGTCGTTGTGGTTACTAATGGCAACAACACACTTAGCTGGACAGATCTTTCAGGCCAGGTGGCTGGCAGCAGCTATCTGCGTATAAGACTAAGTACTACCAATGGGCTTGGTCCTACAGGTGCCGCACCTGATGGAGAAGTTGAAGACTACCCTATTGACATTGTTGAGCCAGAACCCGAGAACGGCACCATCATTATTGTGAATGAAACAATTCCTGATGATCCTCAGTCCTTCTCGTATAT
>JAGQHN010000051.1:16001-33613 GCA_020431825.1 Trueperaceae bacterium
CCTTACAGATCCATTCGATCTTTTTAGCCTAGTAGATGATGGAACATCCCCTACTAGTAAGCTCTTTGAAGATGTTCCTCCGGGCAGTTATGCCTTCACAACGACCTCTTATCCCGGGGGGAGTTTTTCGCTCACCGATATTAGCTGTGATGATGCTAACAGTACCGATATCAATGTTGACGGTACCAATGGTGGCTCACTCATCATTAATGTAGAAGCTGGGGAAACCGTTACCTGTACCTTTACCAACACAAAAAATCCAGAACCAGAAACTGGCACTATTATCATTATTAAAGACACAGTGCCCAATAACGGTCAGGACTTTGAGTTTTTTACTTCAGGTTTAAGCCCTGAGTCCTTTATGCTAGATGATGACGCTGACCCAACTTTGTCCAACACTCAGACATTTACCAACGTACCTGCAGGAAGCTATGAGGTAGGTGAAGCTGTTGATAATTTTGTGCCTGCGCCTGGTTATGAAATTAGTAGTATTGAGTGTGTTGATCCGACAAATGATACTTTTGTTTCTATTCCTTCGGCCTTTATAGACCTGTCGGCGGGTGAAACAGTGACCTGCACCTTTACCAATAGACTCATAAACGCTGATCTAGAAGTTAAGGTTGAAGAGTCTGATTTCTCTCTGGCACCAGAACAGTATTTTGTTGCGCCGGAGTATATTAATCATGGACCTGATACCGCTGAGAATGTGAGTTTGACCGTTACCCTACCAACGGGCATTGTGGTTGTAGATGTGACAGGTTGTAATAATACCCCAGTCGTAATTGCTAACCAGTTTGTCTGTGAACTCGGCATTGTCGCCTCAGGAGCAAATGGGTTTATCGATATAGAGTTCTTTTTAGATAATCCAAGCCTTACATCGCTTGAATTTTTAGCAGAAATAAGCTCGGATACACCCGACCTGGTACCTGGAAATAATACGGATAGTAATAGCTTTTTACTACCGGCACCTGAGCTAATAGATTTATTTGCCACTAAACTAAGAGATGACAAAGTTGGCTCAGTTAGTTTTGTCAAGGATGAGCGTTTAGCAGGTTGGGAGTTTACGCTCTATGACGTCTCAAACACGCAAATTGCTCAGGCAGTAACAGATGCAAATGGTGTTGCTGATCTAGGTAGTCACCCAGCAGGTACATATACGTGGTGTGAAACACCTATGTCTGGTTGGGAGAATACGATTCCTGGTGCAAGCACAGATCCTGACCCTGAGGGTTTAGGAAGACCTTGTATTACAAATGATGTCCCAGATACTATCTCTAATAGCAGTCAAAACTTCTGGAATTATGAAATTGCAAACCAAGCACCCCAAATAACCAGTTACGGGGGCGCTAACCCGGCCTCTGATACGGTTCTCTCAGGGGCATCTCTCGTAGAGAATCTTGCTGCCACTGATGACTTTGATAGCGAAGGTGCTGGACTTACCTGGTCGATTACGGGAGGGGCCGATGGCGGTGGCAGCATTTTTGGCATTCTTCCTACAACAGGTGTTCTGGTTTTTAATTTCTTTGCCGACTTTAATAATCCTCAAGATGTTAACGGTGACAACATTTATGAAGTTGAAGTTACAGTTACCGACTCGGGCGGTTTAAGCGATAGCCTAATTATTAATATTGAGGTAATAGAAGCACCTTGATTCTAAGGAGAAAACTATGCAAGAAAAACAGGTAAATAAGGAAGTACATGAAAAGCTCGAGCCTGTAAAGCTCGAGTACACCCCACCAAAGCTGCAAGAACACGGCAATGTCGAAGATGTGACCTTACAAACCTTCTTTGGTACTTTTTCACCGCCTGCTGGTGTTGGTAACTAAGCTTTAGTCACTAGTTTCTAAAAGCCTCTTACCGCAGGGTAAGAGGCTTTTTTTGTGATGAACGTACCCGAATCTAAAGCCGACTTTCCTAAACTGGATTTAGAAGATTTAACTCCCAATTCTTCTTTAGGAGCAAAACATGTCTCGTTATTTTTTCTTGATTGCTCTAATCATTATTTTGAGTAGTTGTTCAGGAAGCCCCGCGCCAAGTTTGGACCTTACGGTGTCAGATGCTGTTAGCAACTGGACCTCAGGTGCTGCGGCGCTAGATGCAAGATTTTATGCTGATAAAGAAGCCTCGGTGGTTTCTGGAAAAATCAGCGCTACAGGTAGCTTTAGTGCCACGCTTGACTCGAGCCTGGAAGCCTCTCTACTCGAGCCTGTGGCAAGCTGCGAAGGTTTAAAGGTAAGCAGTGAAGCCTTAGAAATGAACCAATTTTCTGCCTTTACGGTTTCTCGAGAAGGGGAAGACTTAGGCCTTATTGCTCAGGTGTCATCGGCGGAAGTCATGAAAGACGGACTTACCACGGTTGGTGACTACTATGTGCAGTACATCTATGCCAGTAGTGCAGCCTCTGTTCAGGGGGATTGTCCTTTGGGCGGGGTTCCGGGTATTTTTCGCTTTAATCTGAGCCTCAAAAAAGGTTGGAATATCGCACTCTTTTCGCTTGTTGCCAAAGAGCAAGGGGTGCAAACACTCGAGCTTGCTACCAGCCCTGTACCTGCCGGGGCCATCTGGCTATTCAAATAAGATGGTTGCCAGTTCTTCCTTAAGCCTTGGCCGTTACCTGCAATTTGGTCATGTAACGCTGGCTGCTACCGGCAAAGATGACATCCTCCGAAACTTTATAGACCTCACGCACAGGGTTCTGGTGTTTAGCGAAGCAACGGGTGTTCAGGCTGACGCAGATTTGTGCTTTGCAGAGTTTCCGCTGGCAATACCGGCAGGTGAATGGGTGTATGCAGCAGCTGGTCTTAGCGTCTTTGCTACAGAGAACGGGTTTTATCTGACTTGTGCAGATTCACATATCATTATTGATACCAAAAAGCTAAAGGCCGAAGCCTTTCTTGCCACAGATTTTTGGAGCCAGAGCCTTTATGCACAGCGTGAGTTTTTGCTCCTTTCCTTACTTATGCTTATGCGCCCCAAAGGGCTTTACGGCCTGCATGCCTGTGGTCTGGTCAAAGGAGGCATAGGGCTTTTGCTGGTGGGCTCGAGTGGCTCGGGTAAAACCACCACAAGCCTTAATTTGATTAATTCGGGCTGGCAATTTTTATCAGATGATGCCGTGCTACTGCGTGAAATCGCTGATGACATAGAGGCTCTGGCCTTTCGCAAAGGCTTCTCGGTTTTGCCTGATAGTTTGAGGCATTTTAGCCATAAGGATATAAGCCTCGAGTTTGATGATCCTGAGGGCAAAAAAGTTATAAATCTTGCGCCGACCTTTGGTGCAGGATTTCGGCAAAGTTGCCGACCCCAGCTGATTGTGTTTCCAAAACTGGGTGTGTCAGGTGAGACCAGGCTGGTTGAGCTTTCACCCGCAAAAGCTCTCATTCTTCTGGCGCAGCAGAGTGCAGGCATCATGACCGAAGCAGGGGTTTCTGCCAGACAACTCCAGCTACTCTCACAGCTTCTTAAGCAGGCTCGAGCCTACGAAGTGCAGCTTGCCAAAGATGCGCTGGACGAGCCAGGCCTGGTAAGTGACTTGCTTGGAGAGAAGCTATGAGCAAACGCATTGTTATAGAACTAACCAACCGCTGTAATCTGGCCTGCCAGCACTGCTTTTCAGGGCGACACGGCGGCAATGATGATTTAAGCCTGGACTTGCTGGAAAAGGTCTTTGGGGAAGCCAAAAGACTGGGCTTTGAGCACCTGACCTTTACGGGGGGTGACCCGACAGTTTACCGCTATTTTGCTGAACTTTTAGCTAAAGTTGCCGAGTACAATTACCGCTTTAGCTTTGTCACCAATGGCTATAATTTTACGGCGTCCCATAAAAAGATTTTGCCCTATCTGGACTGGCTCGAGCAAATTACCTTTAGCTTAGATGGTGCTACCGAGGAGAGCCACGGTGCGCTGCGAGGTAAGCATTCTTTCAGGCAAGTGATTGCCGCTATGAAGCTGGCGAAAAGCTTAGACATTCCGTTTAGCAATAACATGGTGGTAACTCGCCATAATTACCTCGAGCTAAGAGATTTGGCAGAGCTGGTTTATAGCCTGGGCAGTAAAGGCTTGCGTTTTGGTCACCTTATGCACTCTCCCTTAACCACGGCTAAAGGCTGGGACTTGAGTCTTGATGAGCGCCAGCAAGTTGAAGCAAACATCTGGCAATTGCAGGCTGACTACGCGCAAAAGTTGCCCATTGCTATGGCCCCTGGCTTTAGCACCGAGCAGCTCTTTCCCTGCGCTCCGCTCAATATGATGGAAGTGAATATAGACGCTCACGGCAATATCTCTAAGTGCTGTCACCTGAGTAGCCACGGCCCCATAGCCTCTCAAGATGATGTGGTGGGCAATCTGGCAACGATGCCCTTCAGTGAGGGTGTCCTAAAACTCTTTGCGGCTAATGAGCGCTTTAAACGTCTCAAGCAAGCCTACTTTGAAAAAGCTGCTAGCCAAGATAATAAGAGCCCCTGCTGGTATTGCAGCAAGCATTTCAGAAAAGTGGATTGGCTAAAACAATTCCCTGAAAATCCCTGGTTTGAGTATCTGAACTCTGTCGCTGAAACAAAGTAAACCTTAAAGCTGTGTACTCTGTAAAGGCCTGTTTCAGTTCTAAATATTGGTGTTTGCCCGTTGGTCACTGCATAGGTTTAGAGATTCCGCCATACTAAAAGAAAATTACTTAAGGACTGTCTATGCTGACACTAGATCATTCTTTTTCTCACCAGCAACCTGCCATAGCTTCATCAGCTAAGCTCGAGCCTTTTTTAATGAGTCAGCCTGATAGGTCTCTAAGTAATGGGCAGTTGAGAAAACAGAAACTGGCAGCCTATGCTTATACCGTTTTACCTGAAACGGATAGCAGACGTGCTCAGTTAAAGTCTGACTTTGTCCTGGCTAGC
This sequence comes from Trueperaceae bacterium, assembly GCA_020431825.1. GTDB lineage: Bacteria > Deinococcota > Deinococci > Deinococcales > Trueperaceae > JAHEBB01. Next base: position 20,894 of record JAGQHN010000051.1, read on the forward strand.
ATGCACCACCTCAAAGTGCGCTCGAGCCTCATCCCGCTATTTAAAGCCTGGGCCGATGCTGATCTAAAAGCACTCGTGTTCAAAGGGTTTTTTCTGGCTGAGTTTGTCTATGACAACCCTGCTCAAAGAGCATATGGTGATGTCGATATTCTCATTAATCCTAATGATGCCGCTAAAGCTGCCGAGCTAGCCAGGGAACTGGGCTGGCGCGAAGTCTGGCGAGCAGGTTTAGAAACCGACGCGGCACCCGCTGATAAAATCAGTCACGAAGTTTTGCACCTCGAGCACCCCCATTATCCTATCCGACTGGATGTTCATGGGCAGGTCACTCATGTCGTTAATAGCAATGCCAGCGTGCAAACGCAGATTACTCGAGCGTTCTGGCAAAGGGCAGAGAAACACAGCTGGGAAGGTACCTCGGTCTACTTACCAGGTCTAGCTGATGCGTTACTGGTAGGTCTGGTTATGAACCGCTGCTGGTCCGCCGATGACTGGCAGTTAAAACCACAAGATTACCTCGATTTTAAAGTTTTGGTGGCCAAAGGTTTGAGTGAGCCTGAGTTGTTTGACCGCGCCAAAGAGCTGCGTTGTGCAAAAACCTATCGCTTGTTTTTAGAGCGCTGTAACCCCTTTTTGCAGAAGCTTGATTTAAAGCAGCCGACAGCTAAGCAGCGCTGGCTCTGGGAAATGCAAATTGTTTTTGAGAGAGGGATGCCCAGGCTCGAGCGCCGGTTTAGCTTTATTTCTTACCTAGTGATTGACAGTCTTTGGGCTTTGCCTAGCTTTTTGCTTGCGCTATGCTTTTTTCTATGTCCCTGGAGATTGCAAAGCTTTATGAATCTGTTGCCCCTAAAAGATAAGCCACTTTATGAATGGCAGTTTTTGCGCCTCCAGCGTAGTGTCAGGGTCTATCTCTATATAACCGGGATGTACTGGCTTAACCCCGAACCCTTACAACAACTTATGACCTTTGTTTCGCTAAGACGCATTGGTCAACCCGTCACGATGCGGCAAATTAAAGGGGAGCGTGTTTTAAAACTCCGTGAAGAGCGCCTGTAACAGCTAAGCCCTTTGTCTGTACGGTGTATGTCTGTATAGCGTTTGACGGTTTGCCTTAAGGGTTTAAATCTATGATCGGGCTATGAAGTATCTAGCCATGATTGTTCTGCTGGTTTTTTCAAGTGCCTTGGCGCAAGGAGATTATCAGTTAAAAGTTTTTCTGAATGATAATGAGCTTGCCTGGCAGGAAGAAGGTTTTTCAGAGGGTGTGCTTAAAGTAAGTTTTGCTGGGGGCTGGCTCGAGTTAAACCTTGCTGACTGGAATAGCTTTGCCTATGCTCATGTTTTAGCCACGACTTTTCAAAAAACGGCTGAAGCTACTTACACGGTTTCTGCCACTATTCGCCACAATGATACTGGCTGGGAGAATTATGCAGATGCTTTTGAGGTTAAGGGAGATTCGGTCGAGAATGGCCTCCGCGTGTTACTGCATCCGCATGAAAATGAGCAGCCGTTTACGCGCAGTCAGTCAGGGGTCAGAGCTTCTGGGCTTGTCTGGCTCGAGGCCAAAGATAATGTCGAGGGGCTGGGCGGCTCACGCATAGCTGTAAATTTAGACCAGTTTAAAGAGCTTGAGCGTCTCGAGCTGCACTATGAATTAAGGTACGAATAATCTCTGTTAAGTTAGGTCTAAAAGCCTTATAGTGAATAGGCCACATATGGCATGAAGGAAGTGATGATAACGGTTTGTTAAAAACAAACCTAGACCGAATGGAACCTCCTAGTTTTATTCAAGCTTCGTTTTTTCGCCCCCAACTATCGTTTTTAACTCAGCTTCATCTAGACCCAGCTAGCCTGTTTCATATGGCAGGCGACTATTACTACATGTCTGAAGCCTATTATCAGCTTTTAGAGGCGGAGCTTGCTGCTCAGCCAGTCTTGCCCACCACTGCTGATACCCTGGATGCTTATGTGGTACCGCTAGCGCTGGAAAAAGCTAAACTTGCTAAATTTCCCGTTCCGGAGTACCGGCTGGTGGTTGATAAATTGCCGACAGGCGTGCTGGCCTATTCGGTCAATCCCTTTTCTGAAAAGATGCAAGTTATTTCAGAAGGTGATGATTTAACGGCAAAATTAAATTCGCTAAGTCGTACCGGAAAATATGCAGTGTGCTGCCAGCAACTTCCTGCCGATTACCGTATGGATGTCCTTCGCTGCGTTCTCGGACATACGCTGATTCCTGAGTACGAGAGCTACGCGCTCGAGCTATTCAAGCTTTTTCGCTTGCCGCTTATGCGGGTGCGAGTCATCGTGACAAGCGAAGCTTATTTGTTTTCAGCCATTGAGCCCCTGGCTCTAAAAGAGTTAAAAGCCGAAGAACTGGGGCTTTTAGAAAGTTTAGGCACATGGCAAGAATAGCTATCTTTACTGAGCGTTACACTATTCGCAACTCGCTCGAGCTTACTGCGCTCACTAATTTCCGCATGGCTGCCTTTGAACTCGGGCATGAGCTGGATTTTCTCTTTAAAACCGAACTCAAGTATTTGACCCGCTATGACGCTGTCTTTATTCGAGCTTTGACCGACCCCTTAAACAGCAGCTATGTGGCAGCGCGTATGGCAGAAATGCATGGCATGAGGGTGCTCGATCAGAGCGAGAGCATACGCATTTGCTGTGACAAGATCAATATGTACGCTCGCTTGCAGGCGCACAAAGTCGCCATGCCCGAAACGTGTTTTATGCGTGAGACTGAACTGAATGAGCACAATGCCGAAAAACTTTTTGAGGAGATGGGTAGTCCGCTGGTCTTAAAAGCACCAAACTCGAGCTTTTCTGCCTATGTCGATAAGGTGAGCACGCCTGAGACCTTTGTGCAGGTCGGCAAACGTTTTTTGCGCCGGGCAGATCGGCTGGTGGTACAGCAGTATATGCCCAGCAGTTTTGACTGGCGTGTTGTCACCCTCAATGGTCAGATTTTGGCGGTCATCAAGTACGTTTTTGCTCAGGATAAGTGGCGCCTGATGGACCGCACCGAAGAGGGCGAATGGGCCAAAGTGATTGGTATTCCTAAAGAGGAAGCCAATCCCAAACTTATAGAGACGGCTTTAGCGGCTGCCAACGCTATTGGCAAAAGTCTATATGGCATAGATGTCAAAGAGGTTGAAGGCGAGTTTTATATTATTGAGGTCAATGATAACCCGACCATTGCCGCGGGTGAAGAAGATCAGGCCAATCCTGAAATTTACGAACAAATCATTCGTTATCTGGCTGGTGAGGATGGCATTTTATAGCGACTTGCCCATTTTAAGGGCTGTTGCCCCGTCTTCGTAGTAAGCATCTATCTGCTTAAAAATCTGGTAGCCGTTTTGCTCATAAAGCCTAATGGCTGCCAGATTGTCTTTGCGAACTTCAAGGTGCATGTGAGTGCAGCCCTTAAGTTCGGCGGTTTTTTCGCACGACTCGAGCAGGTCTCTGGCTAGCCCTTTGCCCCGAGCCTGTGGAGCAACCACCAGCGAATAGAGTCGGGCAGAGCTCGAGCCTTTGCGGTACAGCAGCACCGCATCAGCCAGAAGTTCGTTGTCGCTTTCAAAGACCAGCACATCGGCGTGACCCTTCGTTATGAAATGCTGGAAGCTGCGCTTCGAGAGTTTATCGCCGGGGAAATTTTGCTCGAGCTTTAGGAGGGACTCGAGGTCGTTTAGAGAAGCTGAGCGAATAAGGGCCATTCGGTGCCTCCACAGCGTTTAGTTACAACTACCAGACAGAACTTAACTGCGCCAGGGGAAACCCATGCCGCGCCAGCCAAAGCGCACCTGCCGTAAAACATCGCGGGCACGCCAGGCATTGGTTTCGGCCACAGGTCTGACCAGAATCCAGGCTTGCAGTCTGAGCAGGGCAGAAAGCACAAAAATGCTCTGATAGGCGGTCCAGTGATAGCCCCAGAACGTCGTATTGGTAAAAGAAAGAAGTGGAAAAATGAGGCCAGCCAGCAGACCACCCAAAAAGCCAGCAATGCCTGTGAGCATGCTAAAGCTGGCAATATAGGGCAAGCGGTCAGCTTTAGGGGCACTTCCTAAAGCCAGGTTAAACATGGCCGGGCCAACCGCACCCCAGACGACTGCGTCAATAGCGGCAGCAAACCAGATGGGCCAGAGATTGTTCGGTGTGGCAACAATCCAGCTTAAGATCATGACCGAACCAGCGATGAAGGTAGCAATTTGCAAAACAGCCTTGTTGCCCATACGGTCGGCAATGCGCCCCCAGAAGGTGGTGGTAAACATAGCTGTGATAGCGGCAATTGCACTCCAGATGGCGATTTGGGTAAAGCTCATTTTGAGGTGCTCGAGGAAATAAGGAATCAAAAAGGGCGCACTGATGAGGACTGACGCTTGCCAGTAAGTAGCAAAAATCAGAAACTTGCGAAAATTACTATCTTTAAAAGGCAGGGTAAGAATGTTTTTGAAACTATGCTTGCTTTGCTCGAGCTTGGGTTCATAGTGCCAGATGAGCAGTGAAGTACCAATAAAGGCGCAGATCATGCCTACCCCCAGGACTACCTGGAAATTTAAGGGTGCTGCTACACGATCAAGAAACCAGCCTGCTAAGAGATTGGTTGCCATGCCTACAATGCCTACCACTCCGGTACGAAAACCAAAATAGCGCCCCCGTCTTTCCGTCGGAATGACCTGACCCAGCCAGTGTGCCCAGAGCGTGCCGCCACTTGACTGAAAAAAGCTCGAGACCGCTACCAGCACAATCAGGAAGGGCACCTTAAGATGATCGGCCAGAGGAAGCTGGGGTAGAAAAACACCAAAAATCCACAAAATACGTCCGGTTAAACCAAGCCCAATGATTAACGGTTTTACGCGACCTGCAAAGCCAGCTAACCAGGCCGCCAGGGGCCCTGAACTTTGGGCTAAGAGCGGGACGCTGGCGATCAGTCCAATTTCGGTGGGGTTAGCCCCATAATGCAGCATATAGCCAATAAGTACACTACCTGTTGTCCAGTTGAGAAAGGTCTGAATGAGACCCCCTTCGAACAGGGATAAGAGCATTGTGCGGCGAACTCGAGAGTCTAAAGAAGTGTCAAGCATAGTTAGCTGGTTTAATCCTGCAACCACTTATTCTGGAACGCTAGAATTTTGTAGGAGAGCTTGTTAGAAATAAGTCAGTGAGCGAGGATCGCAATCTGTTATGAATTTCCCCCAGAGCATTCTAAGCTAGTTTTGTCATGACCTAAGATAGCCTAACGACGGTGCATTTTTTCACATTAATTTGCCACTACAATGATTACGCTTTGGCCCGCTTTATCCAGATGAATGGTCTGTTCTAAAAGAACGTCATTATGACTGATACGCAGATAATAATCACCCAAAAAAGCTCGAGTCTTGTAGCCTCCTGTGCTATCTGTCAGAGCCGCTTCTTTTGTTCGCCAGGTGTTAAAAACCAGATCCTGATAAGCGTGAGCATTTGCTTTAGCTGACCAGTCACTGCGGTAAAGGGCAGCTTCAGGCATCCAGTGTTGCCCTTCCCAGAAGCCCCACATCAAGATGCCGTCCACGGCTGGGTGACTAAAAGCGATGGTAAAGAAGTCACGAAGATAATCAGCCTGTAACTGTTCATCGGTAATAGTGACATCAAACTCGGTAATCATAAGAGGCAAGCCAAATTGGGCAAAGCTGTCGAGCCGTTCATAAAGCTCTTCGGGGGGAGTAAGTTGCCAGCCAAAGTGACCCTGCAGGCCAATTCCCTCTAAGGGTGCCCCTAGTTCCTGCATGCGACTAATGATTCTTTTAAATTCAACGTCAAGGGTTCCTTCACCCAGGTTGCCATAGTCATTAAGGTAGAGCTGGGTATGGGGCTCGAGCCCTTTAACCTGTTTAAACCACTCCGCCATCTGATCTTCGCCGTAAACATCTGCCAGACGCTTATTGGCTGAGGGTTCATTAATGACATCCCAGTGAACCAGCTTGCCCTGAGTTGCACTCAGGATGTCGCTAAAGTGTTCAGAGATGCGTGCTTGCAGCGCTTCGGGCTGATTAAGCAGATTTGCTGCATCCTGGGGCAAACAGTAATCTTCGTAGCAGGGCCAGAGAAGATTGTGTCCCCGTACCTTGACACCTCTTTCTGCAAAATAGTCCAGGGCTTTGAGTGCCAGCTCACGGCGACAGCACTCCCAGACGGGCCATTTGAGGTCATTTTCCAACACTACCCAGTTAAAGAGTTCATCGATGGTTTGGCGGTAGCGCTCGCCATCTGCATCCTGGCTAAAGAGTCGTTCAGCGTCAACGGCAGAACCAAAGGCAAAGTCATGGCGGCTTTGGTCAAGCTCGAGCCTGACCCCTTCTACAGGGTTTCCCTGACTATCGACAACGCGAATTTCAAGATCGGCTTTACGAATTTCATCAATGCGCTTCTCGGCTTCCTGACGCCACGGAGCGTCAGCTTCGCGCCCATGATAGCTAAACCCCAGCGTAGGAAAGTCAGTTACTGCTCTGGTGTTTGCAAAACTTTCCAGACTGAAATTTGCCAGTTCAAAACTTTGCTCACCGTACCCTAACCGGAACAGGGCAGACGCCTGTCCAGGGGCAAAGGCCCGCAGCGTTTGAAAAGGAATTTGGACCTCTCGCCAGGTTTGGTCAAGAATAATGCCTGCAGTAAGTGATTTTTCCCAGGGTGGGCCGTCTTGTTCAAAGACAAATTCGGTACGCGCCTGAGGGCTAAGGGCGCGTGCCCAAAAGCGCAAAACCAGCGTATCACCCTGATTCAGGCTAAGGCTATTGCTCGAGCCAAGCTGCACATCCCAGGGATTAGCAGGCTGGGTTTTGCCAGTAATGCGCCAGGCTTCTGTAAAGCTCTGACCCTGCACAGCTACACGCTCGAGTTCAGCTTCACTGGCATCTCCTATAAGCTGAAAGCTGTCAAAAAAATCGCCACTAATAACCGCTGTTCCAGAACTTTCTTGGTTTCCGGAAGTTTCTTGAGCTGGGACGCTCTGGCAGACCAGTAAAAATAATAATACCCATAAGGATTTTAAGGCAGATAAAGTCATGCCTCTATGCTATGCAGAAACGAAAGCCTTTAAAAGAGAAAAAAGATAAAAGCTTAGTTTAAGGTGCTAAGCGGCATCTGCCTGGTTCAAAATGGTTTGTTCAGAGACCTGTGACAAAAGTTCTAAACCCTCGGGCCAGTTAAATACATCCACATAGCCCATGTCATAAGCCACAAGATCAACCAGTCTGACGATTTTACCTGCGTAGCACTTAGCAAGCATGGTAGCAGCTTGCTCCAACTCAGTCATCAGATTATTGCCTTCTACTACTCGACTGGCAATAAGTTTGCGGTGACCTTCAAAGTAAAAGCGCAAAATAAACATGCTATAGCTTTGTAAGCGGTAGGGGTCAATTCCGTTGATGGGCTCGAGCATGACTGACCATAGCATAGACATTTCAGTGTGTCCATGGTTGCCTGGAGCTAGGGTTTAGAGCGTCCCCTCACTATGTATATAACGATACCCAATGCCCCTACAATCATGAATAACCAACCCAGTTGACTGGTAAAGGGCCGAATCGCACTAAGGAGCAAAATAGCCCCGAGTCCTAAGACCAAAATGCTTAGTAAGTGACCAAAGGATAAATTCATTTCTGCCTTCTAATTTAAACTTTCCTTTGTGTTAAAACTGTCTCACAGCTCCCTATTAGGCTTTAAGGGTATAGTAACGCCCTAGTGCATACGGTTAAACCACGTCTTACTCTTGGCATGCGCTTTGCTCGTCTGGTATTAAGGCTTTTTGGGTGGCGTGTGGTAGATAATTTGCCCCCAGGCAATAAGTATATTCTGGTGGGTGCCTGGCACACCTCAAACTGGGATTTTCCGCTGGCGATTTTTGCTATGTGGGGTCTTGGCGTAAAGTTACACTTTATTGGAAAACAAGAATTGATAAGCGGCAGGCTCGGCTTTTTGATGAAACGTCTGGGGGTCATAGGCGTAGACCGCTCCAAAACCGTAAACTTTGTGCAAAAAATGGCTGAACTGTTTAAAGAACGCGATGAATTGCGACTGGTGCTGGCTGCCGAGGGCACGCGTTCGCAGGCTGAATACTGGAAAACTGGCTTTTACTATATGGCGCTAGCCGCGCAGGTTCCCATAGCTTTTGGTTTTATAGATGCCAGGGCTAAAGAAGTCGGTATAGATGGCTATTTTATGCCTACAGGCAACCGAGACGAAGATCTGCACAAGGTCAAGCTGTTTTTTGAAAGCAAGCAGGGCTTAAAGCCCCATAAGCAGGGGAGTATAAAGTTTAAGGTGCTCGAGCCTGCCCCAGAGGAAGTACCTGACTAAAGTCCAGCGTGTTAACGTATCTTTATGATTGCCTGGATACGTCATATACCTTTTGAAGAAGCAACAGGAAAGCTAAAACGCATTTACGAAAAAATCATTTCACCTGAGGGGTTAATTGACAACATTATGAAGGTGCATAGTTTGCGCCCCAATAGCCTCGAGGGTCATATGGCGATTTACAAAAATGTGCTCCACCATAGCAGTAATACCCTACCCAAGTGGCTCTTGGAAGCAACCGGGGTGTATGTGAGCTATCTCAACGGCTGTGACTACTGCTATGAACACCACTATGCTGGTATGGCAAGGCTTTTAAAAGTTGAAGCTAAGGCCAAAGCCATTCGTGCGGCAATCGAAGAGGATAGGCTCGAGCAAGCCTTCTCAGGCCGGGAACTTGCCATTATGCAGTATGCCAAAGTCCTGACGCAAAGCCCTGCTCAGATGCAGGAAACGCATATCATTGCCCTTCGCGAAGCAGGTATGGATGATGGTGAGATTTTAGAGGTCAATCAGATTGTCAGCTATTTTGCCTATGCTAATCGCACTGTGCTTGGTTTAGGGGTAACCACCCAAGGGGATGTACTTGGCCTGTCACCAGGAGATAGTGATGACCCTGAAAACTGGCATCACCACTAGACTACTGGCGGATGAGAACCCGCGCTGACTTGGCCTCGAGTTCAAGAAGCAAATCCTTTTCGGTGCTTAAGGTCATAGATTCTAAGGGTTCCAGATAGCTTCCTGAGCTAAGCTTCAAAGTCAGTTGGACGGGCTTTTTGTCAGCATTAACAGCCAAAATGATTTCTTGACCCTCATACTCGAGCCTATAAGCAAGCGCACAGCCCTGTGTTTTTAAGATGCTGAGCGTACCCCGGCTAAAGGCTTTATAGCGTTTTCTCAGTTCAATTAAATCTTGTAAATAGTCTAGCAAATCATAGTCCCAGAGGCTTTTGGTACCCCAGGGCATCGCCTGACGGCAGAAAGGGTCATGGTTGCCCATCAGACCTAATTCATCGCCGTAGTAAATACAGGGTGCCCCTGGCAGGGTAAAGAGGAGAAGGTAGGCTAGCCTAAGGGCATCCTCATCCCCTTTTAAAAGAGTCAGTGCTCTGGGGGTGTCGTGGCTACCCAGCAGATTAAACTGAGCCTGCGTAATCTCCGGGTGATAGGTTGTAAGGTTGCTTTGCAGGGCTTTGGCAAAACCCTCGGCGGTCAGGCGATTTATGTACCTGTAGCCGCACTTGTCACTTTCTTTATCGTTTAAATCATGACTGACGAAGCCAAAAATCGCCCTGGTAAGCGGGTAGTTCATGACAGCGTCAAACTGATCGCCCTGTAGCCAGCGGCTTGGATCATCCCAGATTTCACCAACGATATAGGCTTCTGGATTAATCTTGTGGCAGCGCCGCCGGAATTCCTGCCAGAAGCTGTCATCACTTATTTCATTGGGCACATCAAGTCGCCAGCCGTCAATGCCAAACTCGAGCCAGTGGGTTGCCACCGCCCACAAGAACTCTCTTACCGCCTCAGTATCGGTATTAAATTTGGGTAAGGCTTTTAAGCCCCACCACGCGTCATAGCCAGCCTCGAGTTCGTTGTAGGCATTAAGCGGAAACTTTCTGACATGAAACCAGTCCAGATAGGCACTTTTATCTCCATTCTCCAAGATGTCATTAAACTGAAAAAAACCACGGCTGGCATGATTAAACACTCCGTCCAGCATGATCTTCATATCTCGTTTGTGTACTTCATCAATGAGCACGCGCAGAGCTTTATTGCCTCCGAGCATGGGGTCAACCTGAAAATAATCATGGGTGTGATAGCGGTGATTAGAGGCAGATTGAAAAACGGGGTTGAAGTAAAGTGCTGTGACGCCCAAGTTTTGCAAATAGTCAAGCTGTTCAACGACACCTAAAAGATCACCCCCTTTATACCCATGTGGGGTGGGCTGGGCGTCCCAGGCTTCCAGGTGACTGGCCTTAGGAACGTTGCTGCTTTTGGCGAAACGGTCAGGGAAAATCTGGTAGAAGATGGCCTCTTTGGCCCAGTCGGGTGTTTTAATCATTGTTACCAAACTATGCCGAAACATAGCCCAAGGGATAGCAGATTGGCTACAAAACGCTCTTTATGCGCTTGATAATGCTTTGATAACGCCTTCCGTTTTACGATCAGACATATTAAGACGGTATAGCGGTTTTTGTTGATGGCGTTAGAGGAAGCCCTTTTTTGACTGAACCTGCCTTTTTCATAAAAAAATTGGACATCTTCAACTATGAAACGTTAGTGCAACGCCAGGCTTCTAAACTCTTAGCTAAGAGAACGAGAAGATGTAAAGGATGACTATGAGCTGGATATATTTGGTAATTGCGCTTGTTTTAGATGTCATAGCGACCATTAGCCTAAAAATGTCAGATGGCATGCGTAATAGCTTTACGGCATTATTGGCTTACGGACTGTTTGTACTTAGTTTTACCTGTTTTGGTCTGGCTATGAAAAGACTCGAGGTTGGTCTGGTGACAGCCTTCTGGGCAGGTGGCGGTTTAGCGGTTATTTCCCTTATCGGCATGATGTATTTTCAAGAAAGTGTCAGTCCCTATAAGTTAGTTTTTCTCCTCCTGACGATTGTTGGCATTATGGGCTTAAGTTTGCAGCAAGCTACCGTTAGGCATTAGCTCATGCTGAGTCTTGCTAGAACGGATGCCAGCACTTTTACGCCACGCTCGATATCTTCAGGTTTGCTGTATTCATCGGGGCGGTGACTCACCCCGTCCTTGCAAGGAATAAAAATCATACCGGTTGGGCAAAGACGCGCCATAAACAGCGCGTCATGATAGGCGCGGCTGACCATCGGTAAGGTGCGTAAGCCGTACTCGCGGGCAGCCAGCTCTGTTGCTTCGGTAATTTCTCTCGCACAACTGGCAGGCGGGTCAGCGTTTAACGTTTCTATGACAGCTTTTAGCTTGCGCCCCCCACTGATACTGCGCACCGCATCTTTAATTGCTTCAACCATACCGTCACGCCGAGCTAAATCCGTATCTCTGACATCTACGGTCATAAAGACTTTACTCGGAATGCTATTTACGGCTCTTGGATGAATATCAAAGATGCCTACAGTCGCTACCGAATCTATGCTTCCGGTACTCAGGGCAATCGTTTCAATCGTCTGTGCAATTTCTGCCCCGCAGATTAGTGCGTCTTTGCGGTCAGGCATAAGTACAGCACCAGCATGGCCCCCTGCACCCTCGAGCCTAATGTGTAAAGTGGCAGGTGCAGCAATCGCAGTTACGACACCAATAGGAATACCTTTTTGCTCGAGCTGCGGCATTTGTTCGATATGGAGTTCGACAAAGGCATGGTAAAAGCCTTCGGGCAAGCGTACATCTGAGAGTTGTCCCTGAAAGCCTGCTGCCTGTCTGGCTTCGTTGGGCGTTTTGCCTTCGTTATCTTTTAAGCTTTCCAGGCCCTGGGTACCCAGGACGCCAGACATGACCCTCGAGCCCAGACAGCCCACACCAAAGCGTGTAGGCTCCTCGGCTGTAAACAGAATCAGTTCAAGGCTGCGTTTGGGAGTAAAGCCTGATTTTTGTAAAGCTCTGATAGCCTCGAGCCCACCCAGTACCCCCACGGTACCGTCGTACATACCTGCATATGGGATAGCGTCAATGTGCGAGCCTGTAGCCACGGCAGCGAGATTGGGTTCTGATCCCTGCCAGCGAGCATAGGTGTTGCCCAGCGCATCTACACGTAGCTCGAGCCCTGCCTCAAGACACAAATCTTTAAAGTAAGCTCTTGCTGCTAAATCTTGCTCGGTATAAAGAATGCGGGTAACCGCAGGTGCAGGCGCTTCAGAGAAGCTTGCGAGCTTGTCAAGCTCAGCGTTTAAACGGGCCTGGTTTACGTCAAGGTTCATAGCCATCTAGCGGTAGTTTAACTATTTTTCTCAAAGCTGAACACGTCACGGTTGGCTTCTTTGTATAAGAGGTAGCTCGAGGTTTCCGTTCCCAGAGCGCCAAACCACTGAGGGCAGTAGGGTCCCATCCAGAGAACATCATCTTTTTGAATGGGATACCAGTCATCATTCAGCCGATAAATGCCGCAACCGGAAAGCATGAGCATGCCATGTTCCATAAAGTGAGTCTCAGCAAAGGGCAAAACAGCACCAGGCTTAAAATTCATGGTATTAACGGCCATATCAAAGCGTGGGTCATCGGGCAAAAAGCGCCTGAAAAAGACATTGGGGTCACCCATAAAAGGTTCGGCCTTAACATCATTTTCATTGCCAGTAACAATGGGCAGGGGTTCTTCGCTTTCATGTGCAATGTAGCGCCGCTCATAAACATTAAGCTTGCTTGCAGTTGTCGCAGTGATGATATGAGGTTCTTCGGC
>JAGQHN010000052.1 GCA_020431825.1 Trueperaceae bacterium
AGTTCTTCTCTCGCTACTAGGACCCCCCTATCAACAGCTTTATTCCTAATTTATTCAGAGGGGGGGCGGAAAGTCAGCTTATGAAAAAATTCAGATGGATAGAAAACCTAAGGTCACCCCTCTGTATCAAACAGAGAGGTCTTTGGAGCATATTGATGTTGTTGGCTACCAATTTATTGCTGAAACGGCAGCCAACATCCATTTAGTGACAAGCTAGAGCTTAATCTGTAGCGAATTTAGTTTATGGCTGCTGAGGTGCGTAAGCGCCAAGGCAAGGGCATCGGCAACATGATGGCTTTCAGGCGTTTGTTTTAGGCTCAAGAGGGCGCGAACCATATAGGTTATCTGAGCTTTATTTGCTCGTCCGGTGCCAACCAGAGCCTGCTTGACCTGCATTGGGCCGTACTCAAAAACGGGAATCTCGAGTTCTGCTGCTGCCAGTAAACATACCCCTACGGCCTGACCTACTTTAAAGGCAACTTCACGCTGCTGGTGAAAGTACTGTCCTTCGATTGCCAGAGCGTCTGGTTTATGCTCAAGTAAAAAAGCCTTTGTTTCCTTGTAGACGGTCTCGAGTCGAACCGTTATAGACATTTTCGGGTGAGTGCGCACAAGCTGACTTCCCAAATGGATGGCGTCTCGACTCTTTTCCTGCACAGCTCCCAGACCCAGATTCGCCAGCCCAGGGTCAAGTCCAACCACACGTAATTCGCTGGGTCTTTTTACATAGTCACGCTTTTTAAGCATTCATCCCTGCAATCTGGCTACCCCAATAGGTCACAAGCAAACGCCTGCGGCCACCATGCTCACGGTGCTCGCCCAGATAAATCCCCTGCCAGGTACCCAGTGCAAGTCTGCCCTGTGAAATAGGTAAGGTAAGCGAACTCCCTAGAAGAGAAGCTTTTAGGTGCGCCGTCATATCATCAGGGCCTTCGTAGGTGTGCTCGAAATAGGGACTATCATCGGGAATGGCCTGCCGAAAAAAACGCTCGAAATCGCGTCTGACATCGGCAGAGGCATTTTCGTTAAGGCTTAAACTCGCAGAAGTGTGCTGAATAAAAAGATGTACTATTCCTGCTTCAATGTCACTTAGATCAAGCTGACCCAGTACCTCAGCAGTAATCAGATGAAAACCTCGAGGCTTGGCACTTAAGAGAATAGGAGTCTGCCTTAAAAGCATCAGATTTTTCTTAAATATACGGCTTCAGCTGCATGACCCTGACCTTTTCTCAGGATAAGATCAGCACGCTCTCTGGTTGGCAAAATATTCTCATGCAGATTTGCCAGGTTAATGGTCCGCCAGATTTCCCTACCCATGTCAATAGCTTCATCATGACTGAGTTTGGTGAAATGGTGAAAATAGGATTTTGGGTTTTGAAAAGCCGTTTCTTTAAGTTTAAGAAAACGACCGATATAGAACTTTTCCAGGTCATCTTCCGCGGCATCAACATAAATGGAAAAATCAAAAAAGTCCGAGACATTCACAGCCGAAAGATCATTGCGCTGTAAGACATTGAGCCCTTCAAAAATAAGTATGTCCGGCTGGTCAACGGTGATGAATTCGCCAGGCACAATGTCATAACTCAAATGCGAATAAACAGGCGCTTGCACACTAGGCTGCCCCGACTTCACTTCATAGAGAAAGGTAAGCAGCTTACGTTGATCGTAGCTCTCAGGAAAACCTTTCCGGCTCATAAGCTTTCGTTTCTCGAGTTCGCTATTAGGAAGCAAAAAACCGTCTGTGGTCACCAGATCAACGTGAGGATGATTCGGCCAGCGTGAGAGGAGTTCTTTTAACAGTCTGGCGGTAGTACTTTTGCCTGCAGCAACACTTCCTGCCATACCAATCACAAACGGAACTTTTTCAACTGGCTTCCCCAAAAAGGTATCGGTGACCTTAAACAGGTCTTGCGCTTTTTCAACATAGAGATTGAGGAGGCGAGATAAAGGCAGGTAAATCTCCTCAACTTCAGCAAGACCCACTTCTTCGTTAAGACCTTTGAGTTCATCCAGATCAGCCTGGGACAGGGTAAGGGGGGTGGTGTCACGCAACCGTGACCATTCCTCACGGGAAAATTCAAGATAGGGAGAAATCGGCATAGGCAGAGGTATTATGACACGCTTAGCTCTCATAAGCTCTGCCTGAGACGTTCAAATACCTGCTGAGCCATCCGTTTGAATCTACTATCCTGATGTTCTTCAGCCCAGATAATCGTGGTGATGGCCTCCTGCAAACAGCAGTATTGCAACAGGTTTTGTTCATCGGCAGTTAGCTGTCTGCCATAACCTTGCCAGAACGCTGTTTCAAAGCTCGAGTTACGAGGGAAATAGTAAGAAGCCAAACGAACAAGATCACTCAGAAACAAGTCAGCTCGAGCATGTTCAAAATCAATAAATCTCAAAGTGCTGCCATCCCAGAGCCAGTTTCGCGGACTAAAATCGCGGTGACAAGGCACGCGCCTTAAGTTCTTAAGAGGACTCGAGACCTTCTCTAAGGCTGCTTGAAGCAGCCCAAAATCCGTTTCGGGAACTATGCCTCGTCCACGTTGACGCCAGGCTTGTAAGCGCTGCTGAAAAGCGTCCTTTAAGGAAATATCTGTATCTTGATAAGGCAAGGCATGAAACTGGGCCAAAAAGCTACCTGCCTGTCTATAGACCTCGAGCCAAAGCTTTTCGCTGAGCTCGAGCCCTTCAAGCACTTCCCCTTTTACCTCAGCTAAGAGGAGAGCCCTCTGTCCTGCCCTTTTGATAGCCAGCACCTGAGGAGCAAGGTCTTTAAAATTTATCCAGCTCTGGTAGGCAAAAAGCTCCTGCTCAAACTTCCTGGCTTGCTTATGAGCTTTCAGGTAAACAGCGCTACCCTGCTCAACCTTAAGCTTCCAGACCAGCGACTCAGCATGTTCCCAGCCGACAAACTGAGCAGCGGCATAAGCAACATTTGTTCTGGCAAAGTGCTCGAGGTCAGGGTAGTCAGCCAAAACATGACGCATGTGAATTCCCATACTCCCACAAAAGCTGTGGCAGGTGTGAAACGTAATCCTTCTTAGACATAGCTTTCCCTCATATGCTACAATGCTTCGGTTGCCTTGGCTGCGATTATTCTATGACGATTCAGCACAGGTAAAACTCATACGGAGGCTATTTAATCATGGCTGTTACTCAAGATAATAAAGTTGAAGTTATTTCAAAATATGGCAAAGACACCAAAGATACCGGTTCTACCGAAGTGCAAATTGCCCTTTTAACTGCTCGCATTGAAAACCTGAGCGAGCATATGAAAAACAATAAAAAAGACTACCACTCGCTCCGTGGTCTTTTGCAAATGGTAGGTAAACGTAAGCGCCTCTTAAGCTACCTCGAGCGCAAAGACTATGAGGGTTATAAAGAACTTATTAAAAGCCTTGGCCTACGTCGTTAATCTGTGCCCTTGGCCTTATTACAAATTAGAATTAGCTCAATTATTCTAGGGCGAGGTTAATACCTCGCTCTTTTCTATCTAGCATGACTTATTTTGTGACTAAATTATTAGGAGAAAAAAAATTATGAATATTCCAGAAGGACGTCGTTACCAGACGAGCCTGGGGGGTCGTGACCTGGTTTTAGAAACCGGCAAATACGCCAAACAGGTCTCCGGTAGCATTATTGCCAAGTATGGTGAAATCACCATCTTAATTACAGCGCAAATGAATGACAGCGCTGGTGATGTAGACTTTTTACCCTTAACCGTCGAGTATGAAGAGCGCCACTACGCCATTGGCAAAATACCTGGCTCGTTTCAGCGCCGCGAAGGTCGCCCTGGTGATCAGGCCATTTTGAATGGTCGTATTACCGATAGGCAAATTCGCCCGCTTTTCCCCAAAGACCTGCGCAATGAAATTCAGGTCATCATAACGGTACTTGGTGCCGATCAAATCAGTGACCCCGGACCCATTGCTGCTATTGGGGTTTCTGCTGCCTTAAGTGTTAGTGATATTCCCTGGGATGGTCCTACTGCCTGTGCCAATGTCGGTTATATCGATGGGCAGTATGTTTTAAACCCTACCTTTCAGCAACTCGAGAGCGGTGAATCCAAGCTTGAGCTTACCGTAGCCATCACCAAAGATGCCGTTCTTATGGTTGAAGCCAGGGCTGACGAACTGCCCGAAGATGTAATGGTAGGTGCTATCGAATTTGCCCAGCGAGAACTTGCTTCTGTGATTGCCCTGATCGAACAGATGAAGGCCGAAATCGGGCAAGAAAAACAAAATTTTGACACCCTTGTCGATGTTTCTGCTGACGACGTAAGCCTGATGGTCAGTGAAGCCGAAGCAGCCGATCTTCGCTCTGCCATCTTGACCTCTGGCAAGCATGCCCGCAGTGACGCGATTAAAGCTGTCCGCAATGGCATTATTGAAAAACACGTGCCCGATGCCGAAGCCGAAGGTGCCGCGCTACGTATTGCCGAATTAAAGGCTGCTTTTAGCAAGGCTGAGCAAAAAATCATGCGCAAGATGGTCATCGCCGAGCGTCTTCGTACAGATGGTCGTTCCCCAACTGATATTCGCCCTATCTGGATTGAAGCCGGGGTCTTACCTACCGCTCACGGTTCTGCCGTTTTTACCCGTGGCGAAACCCAGGTTCTGGGGGTAACGACGCTTGGTACTGGTAGAGATAATCGCCTTATTGATGATCTTGGTATCGAAAGCACCGAAAACTTTTTGTTGCACTACAACTTTCCGCCTTTTAGTACCGGAGAGGTCAAGCGCCTGCGCGGCGTTTCTCGCCGCGAATTGGGACACGGCAATTTAGCAAGGCGCGCTCTGGTTGGCATGCTTCCCTCACAAGATGAATTCCCTTATGTCATCCGGGTGGTTGGCGAAGTCTTAGAAAGTAACGGCTCGAGCAGTATGGCAACCGTTTGTGCTGGCTGCCTGAGCCTGATGGACGCTGGGGTACCGCTCAAAAAGCCTGTAGCAGGTATTGCCATGGGTCTGGTTAAAGAAGGCGATGACTACGCCATCCTAAGTGACATTCTTGGTTCCGAAGATGCGCTTGGCGACATGGACTTTAAAGTCACCGGTACGCGTGATGGGGTAACCGCCTTACAGATGGACATCAAAATTAAAGGCATTACCTCGGCAATCATGCAAGAAGCGCTGGCTCAGGCCAAAGAGGGTCGTTTTCACATCCTGTCGCAAATGGAGCAGGTACTGGCAACACCAAGAGCTGAAATCAGCGACCGGGCTCCCCGCATTATGCAGATCAGCATACCGACTGACAAAATTGGTACGGTTATTGGCCCTGGCGGCAAGCAAATTCGCGAGCTCGAGGCCATGGGTGCCACCATTGAAATTGGTGAAGATGGTACGGTTCGCATTTATAGCGAAAGTGGCGATGCTGCTAAACGGGTTGCCAAAACCATCGAAGGCTTAACTGCCACCATCGAAGTTGGCAAGGTCTACGAAGGCCGGGTTGCTAAACTTATGGACTTTGGTGCCTTTGTAAACATTTTGCCCGGTACCGATGGTCTACTCCACATTTCACAAATTGCTGAAGAGCGCGTAGAAAATGTCAGTGACTACCTTAAAGAAGGTGACATCATTACTGTTAAGGTCAATGGCATCGACAATCGTGGAAAAATTGACCTTATTCGCCCTGAACTCGAGGGTAAAGTAAAACCAAGACGCGTTGATGGTGGCAGTGGTGGAAACCGCGACCGCGGCGGCCAAGGTGGTAACAACCGCGACCGCAACAATCGCCCACGTGACCGTCGCTAAAACTATACGGCTCTGTGAGAGTCTGCCAAAGCAGACTCTCAACTTAAAAAAGGTATAGCCAAAACTAAGGCTATTTCATTTTCGTATTTGACCGCTTTCTCCTCGAGCGGTACTTACTTCGAGGAGCCATAGCTCTATGTACTAGAGCATGGAACTAAAAGGAGAACTATGTCTAAAGACCGCAAGTTGCGAATTATTCCCTTAGGCGGTATGGGCGAAATCGGCAAAAATATGTTTGCCTTTGAATGTGAAGAAGAGATCTTACTTGTCGACGGGGGACTTGCTTTCCCTGATGCTGACATGCTTGGTGTGGACTTACTGGTTCCAAAAATTGACTGGGTGGTTGAAAATGCTCACCGGGTCAAAGGCTGGGTACTTACCCACGGGCACGAGGACCACATCGGCGGCATTCCTTATATGCTCAGACTTTTGCCTAAAATTCCGATGTACGGCGCACGCCTTACCTTGGGCCTGTTACGTGGCAAATTTGAAGAATTTAAAATCAGCGAAACCGATGTTGATTTAAGAGAAATCACCACGGATGACCGGGTAAAAATCAGCAAATATTTTACCGTTGATTTTTTCCAGATGACTCACTCAATTCCAGATAATTCTGGACTTATTATTCATACCCCTCTTGGTAGAGTGGTACATAGCGGCGACTTCAAGCTGGATTATCACCCAGCGGATGGTAAAACCAGCCACCTTCATAAACTGGCTCAAGCTGGTGAAGAAGGCGTACTGGCGCTAATCAGTGATTCAACCAGGGCTGAAAGCCCCGGGCACTCCCCCAGTGAACGTGATGTTGCCAATGCGATAGAAGAAATTGTTAAAGGTGCGAAAAAACGCGTCATTGTAACGACCTTTAGTTCACATATTCACCGTTTACAAAATGTCATTCGAATTGCCGAAGACCATAACCGCAGGGTCGCCATTGAAGGGCGCTCGATGATAAAAAACACCAAGATAGCTCAGGATCTAGGCTATCTGGAGGTCAAACAGCCCCTGGTAACGCCAGATCAAATTGCTGACCTGGCAGATGACAAGGTGCTTTTTTTGTGCACCGGGTCACAGGGTCAGCCTATGGCGGCACTTTCACGGCTTGCAGCTGGCACCCATTCCAAAATTATGCTCAAGCCCGGTGATACGGTCATTATGAGCTCGAGCCCCATTCCAGGCAATGAAGAAGCCGTAGGCCGCATCATTAACCAGCTTTACGAACGCAATATCAATGTGTTTTACCCTCCCACCTACAAGGTACATACCTCAGGTCATGCCTATCAGCAGGAACTTAAACTCATGCTTGACCTAACGAGGCCAAAATTTTTCATTCCCTGGCACGGCGAGTGGCGCCATCAGGCCAATCATAAGAAACTCGCCGAGAGCATGGCACAGCCACCTAAAAAGAGTCTGATTGTGCAAAATGGCGACGTGATTGAAATCTCACGCGATGACATGAAGGTTAATGGTCAGGTAGAAGCCGGGGTTGTACTGATTGATAATGTGGGCGGTAAGAAAGGTGAAGAGGTCACCGAACCTATCATCAGAGACCGTCAGATGCTCTCGAGTGAAGGTATCGTTGTGATTGTCGCCGTTATGGGCCGCGTACCCAGTGTCGAAGTGATTAGCCGCGGCGTTGTTGAAAAAGATCACGGTATGCTCAAGGAAATTGAAAATCTTTCCTATGAGAGCCTGAAACGGGGCATCAGAGAAAAACGCCGCATCAATGATATTCGTGATGATATTTTCTACCCGGTACGCCGTTATATTCGTAAGGCAACGGGTCGAAACCCCTTGATTGTTCCAACCCTGATTGAAGGTTAAGCTCAGCTTTTAAGGTACCGAAGAAGGGTCAAGTGCCCTTCTTTTTTTATTTAACACTCTCTTTACCCAGCTTAGCTGAGCCATTTGCTGTCCTTTGACAGCTTACCTGGACTACGTTGACAAGCTGTCTATTTACTCGACTGCCTTACATTTTTGCGCTACATGTCGTACACTCAAATCATCATGAGTTTTATTCAGTTTAGAAATGGTCAAGCCCTTACCTTAAGCTCTGGAGAACCCTTACGCTATGCGTTTTTAAGAGAGCAAGGCTTCAGCGATCATCAGGCGAGAGCCGTTTACATGGCCGCCCTTGATGAGGGTATGAGCATGAAAATTGTAAAAGAGTGGATTAGTGACTTTAAGGACCCCAAACGCAAAGCTCAGCGTGTGCAAGCCCTTAATGCCATTGTGCAACAAAATGCGCAGGTCTCGAGCAGTGAAACCCAGGTCATTAAACAAGAAACGCCCAGGCGCCGGGGTGGCTCGAGCAAAACCTTTACTCTCTATAGTCGTAGCAATCATCAGGAGGCAGAAAAGCGTGCCAGAGAATTTGGACTGAGCCCCAAACCAGCACCCAAACAGGGTCTACCTGAGGGGGTTGCCAATGATGCTCTCACTGTGCAAGCTGACAAAAAGACAGCTTCATCGCTGATTACAACAGGCTACTGGCGCACCGCTTAACTAAGTCATGGATGCACCTAGTTCTCCCGTAGCCGTCATTACTGGCGCTGGTTCAGGCATAGGCAAACACACCGCTCTCGCCCTTCTAAAAGAGGGTTACGCCGTTGTTCTGGCAGGACGTACAGAAGATAAGCTTCTTGCTGTTGCCAGCGAAGCGCCAGAAGGCCAAACCCTCGTCGTTGTAACCGATGTCTCCAGTCCTGAATCGGTAAAGGCGCTCTTTCAGAAAACCCATGAGACGTTTGGTCGCCTCGACCTTTTATTTAATAATGCTGGTACCGGTGCCCCTGGTGTTAACCTGGAAGACCTGAGTTTTGACGAGTGGAAAAAGGTCATCGATACTAATTTAACCGGCTCATTCTTATGCACACAGGAAGCCTTTAAGCTTATGAAAGCACAGACCCCTATGGGTGGTCGCATTATCAATAATGGTTCGATTTCTGCCCATGCTCCCAGACCTAATTCGGCCGCTTACACCGCCAGCAAACACGCTGTTACAGGCTTAACGCGCTCGAGCTCACTGGACGGACGCAAATACAACATTGCCTGTGGTCAAATAGATATCGGTAATGCTGAAACGGATATGGCAGCGCGTATGAAAACGGGAGTTCCGCAAGCAGATGGCAGTATAAAAGCTGAAGCGATGATGAACCCTGAAGATGTGGCAAATGCTGTGGTTTATATGGCAAGCCTACCACTCGAGGCAAATGTGCAGTTTATGACCATCATGGCAACCACCATGCCCTTTATCGGCAGAGGCTAGCTAGTACTTTAGTTTAAAAAACTGACAGAAAAATGTATACTTGTATATAGTGAAGCATTTCGTTATAGCCTTAATTTTCCTGTTTAGTCTGGGCTCTGCTCAAGAGGTCCTAAGTCTTAGTGATCAGGGACTCGAGCGCCATTACATTTTAAGGGTGCCTGAAACCATTTCACCAGAACAGCCTCTCCCCCTTGTTATCTTGCTGCATGGTCGCGGCGGCAACGGCGCAAGCATGGAGCGCATCACAAAATTTACCGATTTGCTTACGACTCATTCCTTTATCGCTGTTTACCCTGATGGCATTGACGGTCAGTGGAACTATGTCAGGGGCATTCCAGGCTACCCCGAATCGGTTGATGATAGTCAGTTTTTGCTGCATCTGATTGACCATATAGCCGAAAGCTATCCGGTTGACCGTAAGCGGCTTTATGTAACAGGTTTTTCAAATGGCGGCTTTATGACGCAGCGTCTTGCCTGCGAGGTACCGGACGTTTTTGCAGCTTTCGCCAGCGTGGGTGCGGCTGGCTTTGGCGGCATGCCAAGCATTTGTGAGCACGACACGGCTGTTTCCTTCTTGTTTATGCACGGCACCTTTGACGCTGTTGTTCCCTGGGATGGCTATAGCCGCACCAACTCGGCAGGGGTCGATGTACTTATCCTGGCAGATGTACCCAGAACTTTTGCTTACTGGGCAAAACATAGCGGCTGTAGCAACGACACCGAAAAGGCAAGTTTCCCTCAAACTAACGAAGCCAGCAGCGTAACTACCTTAAAGGTGCTTGACTGTCCTGCTCGTACAGAAACCATTCTCTATATCGTAAGTGGAGGCGGTCACAACTGGCCCGGTCATCCTGGAATTATCCAGGATGAGGTTGCAGGCACGGTAAATACCGATATCAATGCCAGTGAGGAAATCTGGCAATTTTTCTCCCGTCATCAGCTAGACTAACGTTAGCGTTGCCCGGTACTTTGGGCCTGGTCAAAGGCCTCGAGCGTTTCCAAGATAAACTCTTTCTTAGCTTCAATCAGACTCTGCTGCTCCGGCCAGAACATCGTGGGCAAGGTTTCCAGATCAAACCAGTGAGGTTCAACATGGCGCTCCGTTTCGGTAGGTTGCGGATTTATTTGTCTGGTTAAAAACAAATAATAGTGCGTCTTAATCCAGCGTGTTTTTGAAAAACTCAGGCGCTCGAGTACGCCCAAATCAGCCAGCAGCTCCAGATCACTAAAGCCAGCTTCTTCTTCAATTTCTCGTTGCGCAGCCTCGAGCAAACTTTCCCCCTTGTCCACCCCACCCTTTGGCAAAACATAGCCTGTATAGCCTTTATGCCTTGCCAGGGCAAGCAGAACCCGCTCATCCTCTCTACGAATAATAACCCCACCACTACTGGTTCGCTTTTTTATACCTTCAGGTTTTTGATACCAGGACTCATCTATCAACACGGACGAAGTTTACATGGTAATGAGCCCTTTTGTCGAAAAAGATTTCGCATTTCTAGTTCCCAATCTCAGCTACTCTTCTATCTGATACCAGAAAACATTCAATCCTGAGTAGGTGCGAAAACAATAAGAGTGCAATTAATTGGCTTTTTTAGCATCCTGAGGCGCTAAACTATCAAACCACATTCTTATCTCAGGGGTAGCTTTAAAAAGGGAGCCAAAATGATCATAGGGGCCCAATGATGTGGCCATGGCATTACCGCCCAGAGCCTGCATGTGCTGCACTGCATACTGACTTTCTCTTGGTGAAACGTCTACATCGTCATCGCCATAGTAGGCACGGAGCGGGGCAATCGGTGACCAGTCGTAAACGCCATTTTCTTCAAGTGCCCTCAGAAACCAGTGATCACCCCGCTCATCAAGTGCGACTAAGAAGCTAGTCTGAAACATCTCTCGAGGCACTTCAGGGAGCGCCTTCAAGATACTATCTGTTGCGTGTTCACCATCAAAAAGTTGAGGAATCTGACTGGCATAAGACTCTTTGAGCAAAGTTTCAAGGGGCTGGTCATAAACTGTGCTGTATGCAAAGGCGAGAAAAGCAAGGTAAAAACTAGCCGTCTTGCCTGCTTTACCTTCAAAAGCAAACGGTACAGAAATATTTGCCAGATCAAAAGGTGCAGCGACCGTCGCCGTCCCAAGCACCTGGAAATGGGGATCGTCTTGCTGCTCAAGCGCACGGTGTAAAGCTGACGTTGCCCAGCCTCCTTCCGAAAAACCGACCAGTAATTGTCCCGATGGCCAAGAGTATCCTTGATACCGGACAAAGCTACGAGCTGCCTTAAGTAAATCCAACGTGCTGCTAACTGAACTATCGGCATAAAAATAAGGTTGAACCTGCTCTGATATACCCAGACCCAAATAATCAGGGGCTAAAAAGATATACCCCCCACCAGCGATGAGCGACGACACAAAGACGCCGTCTCCGAAACTGGGTTTTGATGGGACATCTGCTCGTACTGCATTGGTACCATGCGAATAAACCACCACCGCATCCCGAGAAGGGTTTGTAGGCAAGGCTAGTAAGCCTGAAGCATTAACAAGCTTGCCCTTGAAAGCTGTTCTATACTCGAGCCTATATAACCGCATGCCCGAACTGACTTCAATCTGAGCGGGCAAACCTCTGCCGCGAATTAGAAATGCCGTAAGAAGATGATAATAATACCCAAGCTGTGTTACTGCGACCAAATCTCCTGCCTGATCTTGATCAGGATCGGTTAAAGAATCCAGAGCGATCTCACTATGCTTATTAGCTTGAAACCACAAAAAACTTGTAAAGCCTCCAACACCCAAGATCATGACCAAAAGTGTACTTACGAGCCATTTAACTGCTAAATGTTTCATCCTTGCCCTCTTTCACAGCCCCGCTGAACCCTATTTTGTAACCACAGTAGAGCAGCCTAGGCAAGGAATCTTCCACCGAAAGGTGGATTTTACAAATCTCCTATTATTCTGTCAGACAGTTACTAACCCTTAGCCTGAGTTAACTAGCTAGACTAAGCACAATGTATGGATGGGTACCGCATCCATCTTCGTTTACCGCCCTGGATTACATGCTGTTTTAAAAAGGTAGAAAGCAAAATATCCTGTCTACTAAGTGGTTTAGCTGACCGTCACATTATCATCACTTTGGCATACTAAGACATGGTAACTGCAATTGTTTTTATCCTTATTCTCATGACGGCAGTGCTGGTTCATGAGTTAGCGCACTACTGGAATGCCAGGTCAGTTGGCCTGCCTGTCAGAGCTTTTAGTATTGGCATGGGGCCAGTTTTGTGGCGCAAGCAGTGGCGAGGTACAGAGTGGCGACTTGCCCTGTTACCCATCGGCGGCTATGTTGATATACCCGGCATGGCGCCTCAACAGGACGAGGAGGGCAATCTTCAGCATCCGACAGACGGCTTTGCACAAAAGCGCTGGCATGAAAAAATCTGGGTTCTGGTTGGTGGCGTTATTGCCAACTATATTCTGGCAGTTATTTTGCTTGCCACAGTCATAAGCTTAGACCCCAGTTACCGCAGCCTGACGTCAAACATTCCAACTGAGGTTTCTGGCGCGCGCATTGCTGGAGTCGTTTCTGGAATGCCCGCCGAAACGTTAGGTCTTAAAGCTGATGACAGCATTGTAAGCATCAATGGTATACCTGACCCTGATCCAAATGAGGTAACCCAAAGTATACAAACAACGCAAGGCACCCTCGAGCTAAAGGTTGAACGTAACGGTGAAACTCTGGACTACAGTCTCCCATGGCCCCCTGCTGAGCTGACTGAAGGGGAAAAACCTCTGCTGGGTATTCAGATAGCTCCTCTTGAAGTGAGTCTTCCACCTGAAACCAATTTCTTTGCGGCTTTAGGTGAAGCAGCCAGTTTTTCTGTACGCATCATTCCAGAAGCTGTACGCGGCTTTGCCAGAGGTTTTGGTGCCATTGTCACGGGGCGCCAGTCGCAGGATGTCGCTGGCCCTGTGGGCATTGTTACGGCTGTGAATCAAGCAGCCCAAATAGGCATCATCCCTGTGTTAGCACTGGCCGCTCTGATTAATATTTCTCTGGCTATCTTTAATTTACTGCCCATTCCAGGGCTAGATGGCGGACGTATGTTATTAGCCACCATTACTGCCCTGAGGGGCAAACCCTTTAAACCCGGTCAGGAAGAGTTCATCCACTTTCTCGGGATTATGGCCGTACTTGCATTTATGGTGCTGGTAACGTTTAATGAACTCAGTGGACTTTTCTTCAAGGGTTAAAACCCGGCTTTTTCCAGAGGATGCCAGGCTCGAGGGCGACTGTGGCATTCTTATCCCTGCCTTTAATGAAGAAGCAACGCTGGCGCAAATTGTAAAGGTCGCTTTAGCGGCAGAGCTTGGGCCTGTTTTGGTGGTGGATGATGGTTCAGAGGACTCGAGTGCCAAGGTAGCTCAGACTGCTGGCGCAGCAGTGCTCAAGCTTGAACAAAACCTGGGTAAAGGTGGCGCTGTTTATCTTGGGGCAGAAGCCCTAAAAACGCCCGTTATTGTTCTTATAGATGCTGATCTAATCGGCTTAAGTCCAAAACATATCAGTGATCTGGCAAACCCTGTTTTAAGCGGAGAAGTCAACATGACTCGAGGGGTTTTTAGTGGCGGGCGACTGGCAACAACGCTGGCACAAAATCTGGCGCCTTATCTCAATGGTCAACGGGGCATAGAAAGAGAAAAACTCCTTTCCGTTCCAGCAATCCAGGAGAGTCGCTACGGCATAGAGGTTCTCATAACGCAAGCTGCTAGAACACAAAAATGGCGTTGTCAAGACATCGAACTTAAAAATGTTTCTCAAATTATGAAAGAAGAAAAGCGGGGCTTCTGGCAGGGCTTTAAACACCGTCTACAGGGCTATGCAGAAATCTTAAAATCTCTACTAAAACCTAAAGCTCACAACAAACAATCTCACAATTAGGTTGGCGATACGTCAACTTTAACCGACTCTGGCTTGTTAAACTTTAGCTATGGCCCTTTCTTTAGCGCGCTTTACGGTTGGTCCCTTACAGGAAAATGCTTATTTGCTCTTTGACGAAGCCTCCAAGGCTGCTGTCTATATTGACCCTGGTGACGAGGCACCCAGGCTCCTTCAGGCACTCAGCGATGGAGACTTAAAGCTCGAGGCTATCTGGCTAACCCATGCTCATTTTGATCATATTGGTGCCATCGAAGGCTTAAGCGAGCACTATAACGTTCCCATCTTTTTGCATGCCAGGGATAGAGAGCTTTACCACAATGCCTATAAAGCAGCCAAACTCTGGGAGATACCCTTTACCCAGCCAACTGCCCCGACCTTAGATTTGGCAGACGATGGGCTCTTAACTCTGGCAGGTGTTGATGTACAGTGCCTGTTCACTCCTGGGCACGCACCCGGGCATATGGCCTTTTATGTACCCAGTCAGGGCTTTGTGCTGGCAGGTGACACCCTGTTTCAAGGGTCAATTGGGCGCACCGATTTACCGGGAGGAAATCACGAACTGCTGCTCGAGAGCATTCACAGCAAATTACTTACCCTGCCAGATGATACGGTCGTTTACCCCGGACACGGTCCAGAAACCCGCATTGGGCTGGAAAAAGTTTACAATCCTTATTTGAGCTAAACCCTTAAGCGCACTCCCCAAGGATGGATTAGCAGCAATCGTTCATTAAGCAAGGGATTAAAGCTATCTATAAAAGTTTCTAAACTATCCACTTGAGGCAGCTTATAGTTTTTAGGAACGGAGACATTGTAGACTCGAGCGTCTGGCGCAAGCTTTGCAACTTCCTTGGCAATGCTTATACCCTTAAAAATATCCCCCAGTTCATCAACCAGACCATGCTCCAAAGCTGCCTGTCCGGTCCATATACGGCCCCGGCCTAATTCATTGACCCGTTCTTTGGTCAACTTGCGACCCTCAGCCACCCGGCTGATAAAACGGTCATAAACTTCGGCAATAGAGCGCTCGAGGTAAGCTCGTTCTTCGGGGTCAAGTGACTTGGCAGAGCTGTTCACCCTTGCAAAGCGACCTCGCTGAATAACATCAACATTAATGCCGTACTTGGCATTAAATTCTTCCAGAATAAGCTGAGTGCCAACCACGCCAATTGAACCCGTGAGGGTCGTTGGCGAAGCAAGTACTTTCTGGGCATGGGTCAGCACATAGTAGCCGCCACTTGCGGCATACTGCCCCATCACCGCGATGATCGGTTTAAGCGGATTAATACGTGCAACCTCACGCCAGATCAGGTCACTGGCTAAAGCACTGCCCCCACCCGAATCTACATAAAAAACTATGGCTTTGGTTGTATCATCCTCTTCAGCTGCGCGGAAGGCAGCGATCAGACTTTCCGAGCCCGCAAAGGTGCCCCCAATCAGCGGAAAAGGCACTGGAGAACGGCGTGACTTACCAGTCATAATGGCGCCCTCGAGGGTAATTACCCCAACCCTTCCTGCCGTCAGGCTTCGCCGATTGCTTTTCAGAAAACGCTGAGCTTCCTCAACCAAAACATGTTTTTCGCCAATCAGTTCATCTTCATAGGCGACCCGGTCAATCATGCCCACTTCTCTGGCAACTTCGGCTGAACTTATGCCCTTATTAATCCAGCCTTTTACCGTTTCCAATTCAACCTTTCGGGCTTTGGCAATTTCACTGTAAAGATGATCCTCGAAACCCTCGAGTAAAGCGCTTAGCTGCTCCCTGTCCGTTTCACTCATGTGACTACGCACCAGCGTGTCACCTGCAGTCTTATACTCTTTAATTGCAACTTTTTCAGCCTCAATGCCAAAACGGCCCAGCGCATCTTTAAGAAAACTTTGCTCTAGGGCAAAACCCAGAATCTGAAGCTCTGCCGATTCCGGTAAAACCAGCTCATCAGCAAGCGATGCCAGATAGTAGCTGGCCATCCCGAGTTGACTGGCATATACGATTACTTTTTTACCTGCAGCTTGTAGGCGCGCAAACTGCTTTCGCAAAATCTCAGCGCTTGTCAACCCAAGTTGCATAGCCTCAAAGCGAAAGATGACCTTTTCTATAAATGCGGCCTCAGCAATCTGGGTGATGCTATGCTCGAGCTGCTCTATACTGAGCGGCTTTGGCCCAAACTCTGGTGGAAACTCGGTCCATTTGCGCTTTTTCTCACGCATGGGCAAAGACCCTGAAAGCTCTATCAGGACAGCTTTTGGCTTATCTCTGGCCAAATCTGCCATAAAGTTAGAAGCACTTCTTAGCGTGTTTTGTAAGGCCAGCTTAATAATGACTGGATGAAAATCTGACATGACCTAGTCTACTGGTTAGCGTAAAACTTTAAGGTAAAGAGGATTTTTTAGGACGTGGCGCCTGAGTCGTCATCTTATAATTAGTCTGTGCAATCCGAGGCACTGGCTACTTTCTCGAGCTTTCTCAGACGGGTAAGCCTTCCTATTATTCTGTTTATTTCGGTGCTCATATTGGGCTCGAGTGCTTATTATCTTCTCTGGCGGCCTTACGACGCCAGCTGGTCAGATGCCATTTACATGACCTTTATTACCGTGACCACCGTTGGCTACAGCGAAATTCACCCGGTTAATGAACTGGGCAGGGTAATCACTGTTCTCATCGCCCTTACAGGCATAGGCAGTCTTTTCTATCTCTTTAGCGCAGTCATGGAATTTCTGGTTGTCAAGCAACTCAGTGATCCTTATGGAAGGCGAAAAATGCAAAAAACAGTAGAGCACTTAAGTCAGCACGTTATTCTGGCAGGCTTTGGCCGTATGGGTCAGCGCATTGCCGAAGAACTAAAACATGAAGGCAGTGCCTTTGTCATTATTGATAAAGACCAGCGCTCTCAGGAACTTTGCAATGAGCATGGCTATCTTCTGGTCGTTGGCGACGCCGAAGAAGACGATATTTTAGAACAGGCCGGTATAAAACGTGCCAGGGCCCTTATTGCTGCTATTGGCAACGATGCGGTTAACGCCTTTATTGTTATGAGCGCCAGGTCGCTCAACCCTGATTTATACATTGTTGCCAAGGCCGATGAAGATGCTGCCATGCGCAAATTACAAAAGGCTGGTGCAAACAGGACCATTAACCCCTATGCCATTGCCGGACAACGACTGGTCAATATGGTCTTTCACCCTGCTGCTATTGACTTTATGAGCAAATCGCTCCGAGACCCTAAAAACAAGCTGCATATTAAAGAATTTCATGTTCCAGCAACCAGTCGTCTGGTCAACAAAAGCTTAAAAGAACTAGCGCTGCGCAGTCAGCTGGGCATCAATGTCATTGCCATCATTCGTGACAATGAGAGCATCACCAATCCTTCCGCCGAACTTATGATAGAGGCAGAAGATCACCTGATCATTCTGGCAAATCAAAACCAATTAGATAATTTGCACCACTTTTCAAGAGCAAATGACAAAACGATCTTATAAAAAAGGGGGGTGGTGTCATCATGACTGCTGCCACAGTTACAGAGACGTTGCATAGCTTTTTACCCCGTCTTCTTCTGCGCTCTGCCAAGATACAGGTATTCGCAGGTGGGCTACTAACCAGAAAGACAGGGTGCCAGATTATTTGGAGGCATTTGTGACTTTACCTCTACCGACCGAAAATGGCCTTTAACCTATACGCAAATTCGGACACTGCCCTAAAAAAAGGGTAGACTGCTGTTTATGCAAGACACCGTTTCAGAAGAGTCCGCAAAAGATTTTGCGTTAGATAAACAACCGCTCGAGCTTGTTGAGCGCGAAGGCATAACTTATACCATATTGGGCACAGCACATGTCTCTAAAGCCAGTGCTGATGCTGTGCAGGAGCTTATTGAGAGTGGCAAGTTTGACGCTGTGGCGATAGAACTTGATCAAAACCGTTATAACAGCCTTACAAACCCTGATAGCGTAGCCCAGATGGACTTGTTTCAGGTCATACGGCAGGGTAAAGCCGGTATGGTCGCCGCCAATTTAGCCCTGGGCGCTTTTCAGCAGCGCATCGCTGAACAGTTTAATATTGAGCCCGGGCAGGAAATGCGTATTGCTATTCAAACAGCCAAAGCAGCAAACTTACCCATCCTGCTGATTGACCGTGACATTGGCATAACCTTGAGGCGCGTTTACCGAAATGTGCCCTGGTGGCAACGGCTCAATATCTTTGCTGGGCTAATTACCAGTGTATTTAGCAATGAAAAAATTACGGAAGATGAAATTGAGAAACTCAAGCAGGGTGACATGCTAGAAAGCACCTTTGCTGAATTCGCTCAGTCTTCCGAGCGTCTTTTTACCCCTCTTATTGCTGAACGCGACCAGTACATGGCAGCAGAACTCCGTGAGCAAGGCATACTGACGCCGCCCAAATATAAACATGTACTTGCGGTTATTGGTGCAGGGCATCTTAAAGGCTTAGTCAATCATTTAAAAACTGACCAGAGCAACCCAGAAGCCATTAAAACCAGTTTGAATCAGCTTCCTCCGCCAAGTATCTGGCCTAAAATCATCCCCTGGTTAATCGTGGCAGTAATTCTTTTTGGCTTTGTCATTGGCTTTAGACGTAGCCCAGAACTTGGTCTAAGCCTTATTGCTGACTGGTTTCTTATAAATGGCGTACTGGCTGGTCTCGGTGCAGCCATCGCCCTTGGCCACCCCTTAACCGTTCTTGGCACCTTTATTGCGGCGCCTTTTACCTCGCTTAACCCGCTTATTGGCGCAGGTTTTGTGGCAGCTGGTATTGAACTCTGGTTGCGCAAACCCCATGTCGGCGATTTCAGTAGTTTGCGTAAAGATGTCACCACCACCAGAGGCTGGTGGCGTAACCGCGTAGCTCGTACGCTGCTAGTCTTTTTCTTAGCAACGTTAGGCTCCGCCGCAGGAACTTATATTGCTGGCTTTAAGATTTTTGGACGCCTTTTTGGTTAAGAGGGCATGGATACGTTAACCCTTCGGCTTGCCGTAGCAGATGACGCCGCCAAGATTGCTCAGCTCTGGCTCGAGAACACCCATGAGGTCGCTAAGCTCGAGCCCATCTACACCCCTGCTCTTGACCAGCAAAGTCTTGCCCGCGACTTACAAATAGCATTGGCTCAAGAGAAGCTAGCTGCATTTGTCATCTATCAGGGAGATGCGCTGGCGGCCTATGCCAGTTTCAGGCTCGAGACCTCCGAACCCCAATTTGTGAGCAGACGTTATTTGTATGTCATTGATGTCGATGTCGCACCTGCATTTCGCCAGCAGGGCTTAAGTCGCAAACTCATGACCGCCCTTGAGAAGCATGCTGTGAGTCTGGGAATAAGCAGGCTCGAGCTTTCTGTCATGGCTGCTGATGCAAGAGCCCGAACGGTTTGGGAAAGGCATGGCTTTAAACCCCATCTTCTTCAGTTGCACAAAGATTTATAGGGTTGCAAGATGGGAAACTGTAAGGTCTACATCCTTGTCTAATTGTTCAATAAGGTTTTGAAAAGTGCTCGTTTCTGATGCTGGCAACAGCACGGACTCAACCCTATCTTTTGACAGGGGTTCAGAGAAAAGATAACCTTGACCATACTGACAACCTAACATTCTAATCTGTCTCAGTTGATCTTTCGTTTCTATACCTTCAGCTACGACATCTAGTTTCAAGCTTTGTGCCAGCGCCACGATAGAGCTGGCAATGGCGTTTTCAGCCTGAGTTCCTGCCAGGCCCTGGACAAAGGATCTATCCATTTTGAGAGACTGAAGCGGTAAATTGTGCAGATAGCCTAACGAGGAATAACCTGTACCAAAATCATCAATTTGCAGGGTTACACCTAAGCGTCTGAGCTTTGCCAGGATGTAGCGGGCCACATCGGCATTTTCCATAAGGACTGACTCGGTAATCTCGAGCTTAAGTAAGGAGGCAGGTATCCCTGACTGACCAATGACTTCAGCAATGCGGTCAACAATATTGGTTAATGCGAAATTTTTGGTAGAAAGGTTAACGCTCATGGTCAGGTTGCTCCTGTGAGGAAAACGGCTATGCCACTCGGCTAATTGAGAGGTGGCATGACGCAAAACCCAGTCATCAATACTTGGTATAAGCCCCACTTCTTCAGCGATAGGAATAAAGACATTGGGCGAAACCATACCGCGCTTGGGATTTTGCCAGCGTATGAGCGCCTCAAAACCAGCTATCTGTCCCCTCGCCAAGTCAACAATTGGCTGATAATGCAGGAGAAATTCATCTTTTTGCAGTGCATAACGCAACTCGAGTTCCAGATCTAAGGTCTCTCTAGCCTGCTGGTGCATGGCTTGAGTAAAGAGCGCATGACCTGCTTTACCGTGAGTTTTGACATGGTACATAGCCAAATCAGCACTGCGCAGGAGTTCGCCAGAGTCAGAGATCGTATCTCCCATCGTAATGCCTATGCTGGCGCTGGTCATGACGGGATAGCCGTCAATCATAAAAGGTTTGACAAGTGTCTGAGAAATACGCTCAGCCAGATTCTGCGCAACACTTTCATTAACCCCATCTAAAATCAGTGCGAATTCGTCGCCACCGAGCCTGGCTACTGTGTCATGGGTGCGAACACAGGCTTGCAAACGCTGTCCCGTTTCTATCAGTAGCTGATCGCCCACATTATGACCGAGGCTATCGTTAATCACCTTAAAGCGGTCAAGGTCAATAAACAAAACAGCAAAGCTTTTGTTCTCGCGCTCCTGGCGCCTTAAGGTGTGCTCGAGCCTGTCCATAAAAAGGGTTCTGTTAGGAAGACCCGTCAAACTATCATAGAGCAGCGCACCCTCGAGCATTTGTTCTTGCATCTGTTTGCGGTCAGTTATATCGCGGGTACTAGAGACAAACCCTCGATGTTTACCATCATCAGCAGCAATCGCATTTATAAAGGTTTCAACCCAGATGTATTCACCACTGGCTTTACGCAAGCGGTACTGAAAGGGTTTCACGCCTTCCCCTTGCATAAGTTTGTTAAGTACGGATGCATTTAAAAAGCCCTGGTCCTGCTCATGCACAAGCTCAAGAAAGTCTTGCAGGCCAAACTGCTCAAAGCCATACCCCAAGAGGCTCTCGCAAGAAGGGCTGATATAACTCGAGTATCCATCTGGCTGATGAAAAACAATCATGTCACTCATATGACTGGTAATGAGGCGAAATCTTTGCTCTTTGAGACTAAGTTCTTTATGCAAATTGGCTCGCTCTAAGGCCATGCTAATCTGCCGCGCCACCTGCATAAGCCAGCGTAAATCTTTTGGCTCAGGTGCGTCTGCTGCTGTACTCTCAATCCAAAGTACCCCGATGACCTGATCATGATTATGCAAGGGAGCCAGCAGACTCACCTTAGGGGCGCCATCCCTGCTTGCCAAGAGGCCCTGAGTCAGGATTCTGGCTTCTCCCTGGCTAAGTATCTGCCTATGATATTCCTGCGAAAGCTCGAGCGGAGCATTTTCATAGCCCACCTGATAACTGAGCGACAGCTTAGCTTCATTTAAGAGATAGAGTGCCACCTGCTCATAGCCTGCCGTAGTTATCATGGCCTCAACAACCTTCTTAATTACCAGTTGCGGATCAAGGTCCGCTGCGACATTAAGACTAAGCTGATTGAGCAACTCGAGTTCACTGGCCTGCTCCGCCGCTTCAGCAAAAAGTTTCTGGTATTCGGCAGCTTTGCCTTCAAGCTCAGCTATAAAAAAGAGTCGGCTAAAGGCACTGCTGCAGGCTTCAGCAATAGCTTCAAAAAAGCTGGTATCACTCTGATCAAAGTGCCTTGCTTCTTTATGAATATTGGCGGTAAGAATAGCAATAATCTTGCCTTCTGCATCACGGATTGGCGAGGCAATTAGCTCTTTAGGAGGCAGCTTGTCACTAAAGCCCTCATGCTGATCATTAATCCTAAAAGCCCGATTAATACCGTTATGACTACCAAAAAACACTGTATCGTTCTGGCTTATCACTTGCCCACTAAGCGTTTGCTGGCGAGGAACTTTGATTTTTCCAAGTTCAAAATAGCCCTTATCTTCATCCAGACATATAACGGGTTCAAGCAAGTCTGTAGCTTCACGGTAAAAAAACAGCGTACAAAGATCAGCATTGGTCTTATCTAATACCGCAGTAACGGCTGCGCGGTAAACCGCTCCCAGAGAATCAATAACCCGTAAGGTCTCACTGATTTCTACGACAGCCTCGAGCTTGGCCCGCTGACGCTCGAGCTTTTGCTTGGCCAACTCCTGCTCAGTGATGTCCTTAGCGACCAGAAGCGCATAGTCTTTGGGCGAAGTCAAGCTCGCAAAAGAGAAACTATAGTAGTGACCATTGTAGGCTTGTTCAAACCTACCTTCTGCCTTGAGTGCCCCCATTACCTCCCTAGTCATATCCTCAAGATAAAAACCAATCGGCTGCCCCAGGGCCAAGGCCTTAGGTCCTAAAGTCCTGGCAGCACGGTTAAGGTCAATGAGTTCATCATTGGCATTCAGCACAAAGACTGCATCCGAGATGCTATTCAGGACAATATGATGCGCTACCAGCGCTCGCCTGTGCAAGTTTTGAAAACGCATTGACCAGATAATAAGCAAACTACTTAGCGTAAAAGCAACTGGCACAAGGTCCAGATCATAAAACCCCAGATTATAGGCGGCTACGGCAAAAAACGGCATCAGCGAAGCAATCATTAAACTGACAAGCCAGCCCCTCTGATCTGGCTGTGAGCGGCGCATCGCCATGCCCAAAAGAACTACGCTCAAGACGATAAAACTATAAGAATAAGGGACATGAACGAAATCGTAATACCAGCCATGCTCAAAAATCGCCAGAGGAAACGCCCCTGAATAATCAAAATAGATTTCTGTCCAGATTAAATGGTGATAGTCATTGGTAAAGACCAGCGCCAGAGTCAACACCGGGATAGCCAAAAGCCAGTTCCGGTAGTTAAGTAGACGCGTAAAGGTATCTGTATAACGGACCACAAATAAGGCCCATAAAACCGTAATAGGAACAATACCAAAGTACTCGAGCTTGGCCCAAAAGATTTGCTGACTAAGGTCTTCAAAGGTTACATAAATACCTGCGATAGCAGACCAGATAACAATGCATAGGAGAAACCCGGCAAAATAAAACCGTCCCCGCACCGTCGCTCTTAAAGCAATAAAAGCAGCTTCAAAGCCACTTAATAGCGCTGCAATTCCCGTCAGGAATAAATAGACAAGCAGCTCATGAGGAACTGTCTCAAACATCGCCACAAGCGTCCTCTACCAGACATGACTCTAGGCATTTAGAGTCTTCAACCATTGTATAAGCTTAGGAAATGGCATCTTACAGAAGTCTGAATCCAGCTTCCTTTGGCGCTACTAAGCAAACTTAGCATGTAGCATATTCAGAAAAATCGCGATCCATAAAGTTTTCAAAACAACTTCAGTTTGCTTTGATTTCTGCGGTTTGCTTTGCTTTGTAGAGTCCCACTTCTAGCATGAGGTTTAAAACATCCGCCAGAATAATCCTTACACTCGAGCCCTCACCTTTTATATCTGTTTGCCTTATACCGCTAACGCAAAAGTTATGAGAGCCTGTATCAATGTCAGGCTCTCAGCGCGTGAATTCTACCCAATGGTACGAAAGAGGAATGGGATTGGACTTGAAGTTTATCGTGGGTTAATAAGGAAAAATGTGCATTTGTCACAGACAAAATAATCATGAACTGAAGATTAACTCGAGCCCGATTCTGTCATTAGCCAGTTCCGTCATATCACATGGTGAATACCTGATTATTCCCTCGAGCCTAGCGGATAATCTGATCCTTTCACCACAGGCAATCACTACCTACGCCAGAACGCTTGGCATCTTTTCTGCAAATCGTATACTACGAATAGATACTTGGGAGGTCTTCATGCCGGCAGTTGACGTTTTGATTAAAGGAGCTAAAGTAATCGATGGCTCAGGTAATCCGTGGTTTTACGGAGATGTGGCCATCTCGGGTGAAATTATTATGGCAGTAACACCACCCGACACCATTGCCGCTCAGCATGCCCTAGAAGTTATAGAGGCACAGGGCATGGTCGTTTGCCCTGGCTTTATTGATATTCAAAGTCATTCGATTGTCCCACTGATGATGGATGGTCGGAGTCTGTCAAAAATCACGCAGGGTGTCACGACTGAAATCATGGGCGAAGCCTGGACACCCGCCCCATTTAATGAAAATGTAGAAAATCCCATTGGCCTGAGTGAGTACAGCAAGCGTCTGCCCGAATGGTCACTTCGTGCCTCAACCTGGGAACGCTTTAGTGACTGGCTCGAGGACATGGTAGAACATGGTGTCTCTGTCAATGTTGGCTCCTTTTTGGGGGGCGGCACCCTGCGTCAGCTAGTGATGGGACTTGAACGACGCGAAGCCACTGAGGACGAACTAAAAGCGATGCGGCGCATCATGGCAGAGTGCATGGATGATGGTGCCTTTGGCGTCTCTTATGCGCTCATCTACCCTCCTGATGCTTTTACCAATACCCATGAACTCATTGAGGTCTGCAAGGTCGTTTCCGAACATAAGGGGATTTACATTACTCATCTGCGCTCCGAAGCCAATGAAATCTTCACTGCCCTTGACGAAGCTTTTCGTATTGGCAGGGAAGCCAAACTCCCCGTAGAAATTTATCACCTGAAAGCGTCTGGTAAACGCAATTGGGACAAAATGCCCAACGTACTCGAGCTCATCAACGAACAAAGAGCACAGGGTCTCGACGTCACCGCAGATATGTACCCTTACGCCGCTTCTGGCACAGGACTTACCTCAGTCTTACCGACCTGGATTGCCGAAGATGGCCGACTCTTTGATAATCTGGCTGACCCCGTCGCCAGAGAAAAAATCAAGGCAGAAGTGCTCGAGCCCAAGGGCGACTGGGAGGCCATGGCCAGTGAAGACGGCCCCAGCATTGTCATGCCAATAGGTCTCCACAAGGAGCACAACAAACAGTACATTGGCAAACGTCTGGACGAAATCGCCCATATGCGCGGGCAAAACTGGGTAGACACCGCTATGGATCTCATCCTGAATGAAGGCCAGCGCATCAGTACTATCTATTTTTCTATGAGTGAAGATAATGTACGGCTGCAAGTCAAAGAACCCTGGATTAAATTTTCTACCGACGCTGGCGGCTTTGACCCTGAATGGGCCAGGGAGCTTGGCCCCACCCACCCCAGAGCTTACGGTACCTATACCAAAGTACTTGGACAATTTGTTCGCGAAGAAAAACTCTTGGCCATAGAAGATGCCATACGCAAAATGACTTCAGCTGTTGCTGATCGCATTGGCCTACGCGACCGGGGCTTACTACGTGCGGGCATGAAAGCCGATGTCGTGGTCTTTGACCCAGCGATGGTTATTGATCAGGCAAGCTTTGAAAATCCTCACCGTCTATCTGTTGGCATAAGTGATGTATGGGTAAATGGCAAACGGGTGCTGGAAAAAGGTCAGCATACAGGAGCAAAACCGGGACAATTTGTTAAACCCTAGTAGACCGTCTGGTTTGTTTTGGGAACCCATCAAAACATAATGTGACCTCGGAGAGTAACCGCATAGGATGTAGCCATTAATACTTTGTGAATGGTCTCCTAGGACAGTTTGACCAAACCATGAGGATTACTCACTGCATGCCGGGCAGCTGCCCAGGCTTTTTTCAGGGCAAAGCCTTCGGCATCCAGGGCCGCTTCACTGGCGCCTGCATAAAACTCGACCTCTTCGGCCTTTGCCTTCAAGAGATTATTGAGAACCGTATGAAGGGAATCTCTGACTGCTAAACCCTCTTTTAAAATATCTTGCATTTCCAGGACACGATCAACGAGTTCTTCATGACTCATGCGTGAAAGTTGCTCTTTACTGCGCTGCATACTCTACTTTAACTCAAATCAGAACCTCAGAAGTTCCTTGAGAAGCATGCGGTAAATAATCTGAGATTTTTCCTGACCTATAAGAACCTTAACACCTATGCTGCATTACGTGTATATCAATGCACATTTTTATCTTCGGTGGACAAAACACTACCCTTATGACAAATTGAAATGTCTCAAAAAAGACCCAAAACTGCAACCCTGAATCTCTTGGGACCTCTATTAACAGGGTATTCTTAGGGCGTTTTGGAGGTAATACATGATTCGTCCTTTAATTGCTGGTAATTGGAAAATGAACAAAGTCCCTACAGAAGCTGCCACATGGCTTGGCGATCTAAAAGAAAAACTCAAGCAAACAGATGCAGGTCACGCTGACATTTTGCTCTGTGTCCCTGCCACCCATTTGGGCGCTATGGTGGCTGCTCAAGGCTTTCTTGCCTTAGGTGGTCAGGACATGAGTCAGCATGAATCAGGCGCTTACACTGGCGAGATTTCGGCTGCTATGCTGAAAGACGCAGGCGCCAGCTATGTCATTGTTGGTCACTCTGAGCGCCGTGAATATCATAAAGAGGATGATGCTCTACTCAATGCCAAGGTTAAAAAAGCACTCGAGCATAACCTCATACCGATTCTCTGTGTTGGTGAAAGCGAAGCGCAGCGTGACGCAGGCAAGGCCAAAGATGTCGTGATTGCTCAGCTAAAGGCAGACCTCGAGGGTATTAGCTTCGCCAGCGCCGATGATCTGGTCATTGCCTATGAGCCCATCTGGGCCATTGGTACTGGTAAAACTGCCACTGCTGACGATGCCCAGGAAATGTGCGCCGCCATTCGCCAAACCCTGGCAGAGCTTTATCCTGACCAGGCCTCCAGGATTCGCATTCTTTATGGTGGTAGCATGAAACCTTCCAACGCTCAGGAACTTCTTTCCAAAGCCGATATTAATGGCGGGCTTATTGGGGGAGCCAGCTTAAAAACGGATGATCTATTAGCACTGGTAGCGGCAGCCAAATGATTGATCTGGTTCGGGAAAAGTTGGCCAAAACAGGAGCAGACGCTCTCCTGATAACCCAACCTGCCAATGTCAGATATTTAAGTGGCTTTGGCACGCCTGAAGATGGCCGGGTATTTGTAACCGAAGATCAGGCCCTTCTGATTACCGATGGACGCTACATCGCTCAGGCAAAAGAACAGTCAAGCTTAGAGCAGGACATCGTTGCTATGGGTTCTCAGTGGCCCGCGCGGGTACTCGAGCTAGCCAAAGGCAAGACCCTGGCAGTTGAAGCAGATCACCTGACCCATGCCCAGTTTGACCTTTTTGCCAAAGACCTCAAACTTGTTCCAGTAGAAAGTTTTCTCACTGAGTTTCGCCTGATCAAGCAGCCCCATGAAATTCAGCTGATCAGTGAAGCTGCCAAACTTACCGATGAAGCTTTTAGTCACATTTTAAACGTGATAAAGGTCGGGATGAAAGAAGTGGAAGTTGCCCTCGAGCTCGAGCGCTTTATGCGCACAGGTGGTGCTGATAGCGTGGCCTTCCCCATTACAGTAGCCAGTGGTTACCGCAGCTCTATGCCTCACGGGACGGCCTCTGGCAAGGTGATTGAAGCTGGTGATCTGGTGACCCTTGATTTTGGCGCAAAAATTCAGGGGTACCACAGCGACATGACGCGCACGCTGGCTATGGGCACCATTAGTGAAGATGAAGAAAAAATGTACGCCGCAGTGCTCGAGGCCCAGGAAACGGCTCTGGCAGCCATCGGTCCAGAAAAAGACGGTAGAGAGATTGACCGTATCGCCCGGGACATTTTGGGCGAGCATGACCTGGATCAATACTTTAGCCATAGCCTCGGGCACGGTGTTGGAATGATGATTCACGAAGAACCATGGCTTAGATCTAATATGTCTTACATTCTTAAAGCGGGCATGACCGCTACTATTGAACCAGGCGCTTATATTCCTGGTAAATATGGTGTCCGTATTGAAGATTTGCTGGTCATTACTTCAACTACGAAGCATGTGCTTTCAAGTAGTGACAAAAGTCTGATTCGTTTGTAAGACGGCAAATGTCATACTCCACTTTACGGAGCAGCTGATGCACTCGTTCATCAGCGTTGATAATCATAGCTCCGTTAGTTCGATTGTTTATGGTGACGCGGGAGGTACATCATGATACGTAAATGGTTCGTCGTTTTACTTGTTTTGGCTTTTTTAACCTCATGCACTGGGGGTACCAGGACGCTTACTGAGGAGCGTGACGCGCTGCAAACGCAAGTCTCATCCTTAGAAACCCAGGTAGAAGAGCTACAGTCTCAAATCAATTCCTTTGCCAGCGAACGAGAAAGTTTACTCGAGTCCTCAGCCCAACTCGAGTCAGATCTTAAAAGCGTAACAGCAGAAAGAGACAGTCTGATGGCTGAACTCGAGTCCTCAGCATCGGCTGATACTACAGCAGAAGCCAGTAGTGAACCTGCGACTGAGACAAGCAGTGATGAGACAAACAGTGAAAGTGCAGCAGCCACGGACAGCTCTACCGATATTACGGAAAGCGCAGATTCTGCATCTGAAACCCCAAATGCTGATGAAAGCACATCAGCAAGCAGTTCTGAAGCAACGCCAGCCGAAACCGTGACCGAAGATACACAGGCTACAAGCGAGCAAAGCGATGAAGCTAGTAGCACAGAGACTATGACGGAATCAGACACGGAAGCTGTAAACGAGGCAACCAGTGAAACAGAAAGTAGCACTGACGCAAGCTCAGAACAAAACAGCGAGGCAGCCAGCACCGAAACAGATGCGAGCACCGAAACAACAACAGATATTTTTCAATCTTCCGCTCTTCTTGCCCTTATTCCTCGTGGCGACACCATTACTTCCGTAAGTCGGTCCGGAAACAATTGCTCTATCATTTCGGAGACCGTTGGCGGCGTCTTTACTCAAACCAATGTTGCTTGCGACAAACTTCCCGAAGACGTTCTGGCAAGTTTTACGGGCCAGAATGCCAGTGACTCTAGCACCAGCGAAGAAGCTGAAACCCAGAATGAAAGTGCTTCAGAAGAAAGCATGACCAACGAGTCAGAAACTGAAACTCATGAGGCCTCGAGTGAAGAGACTAACGCCAGCAGTGAAACCACGGAAGCAATGTCTGCTGAATCTGACTCAGCAGTAGCCGAAGAACCAGCAACCGAAGAAACAACCGAAGAAAACGCTGCTATGACTGAAGAAAGCCCTTCAGAAACTACGGACGCAGCAAC
Organism: Trueperaceae bacterium; assembly: GCA_020431825.1. GTDB lineage: Bacteria > Deinococcota > Deinococci > Deinococcales > Trueperaceae > JAHEBB01. The sequence continues at coordinate 29,081 of JAGQHN010000052.1, forward strand.
TACCGAAGCAAGTCAAGATGCCGGCACGGAAGAGACAAGTAGTGAAGCAGTCGCAGAAGAAGCCACCAGTGAAAATGCTTCAAGCGAAGAAACTACCCCCGAAGAAACTACAGGTGGAGCTACCGCTGCCAGTGAAAGCAGTACAGCGCCGGTCGAGGGAGAAGCAGTTCTCAATCTGACGATTCGTGCTGAAGGTGAAACCTGTTACTTAAGTAGCGAAGGCGAAGAAATTTCTATGCCCTGTAACATGCTGCCTGCAGCGCTTATTCCTGCAACTGAATAAAGTAAACTAGCCACGTGGCTATCATTATAAAATACGGTGGCAACGCCATGACCGACCCGCAAACGCGTCTGGGCATGGCAAAAGCCATCGCAAACTTAAAAGACCAATCTCCCATCGTCGTTCATGGCGGTGGGCCTTTTATTCAAGAAGCGCTTGATAAGGCAGGGCTCGAGCACCGTTTTATTAATGGTCTTAGAGTTACCACTGCTGAGAGCTTACCCGTCATAGAACAAGTCCTGACCCTGCTAGGCAAAAACCTTGCCCAGGAAATTGGTAACGCTATTGGCCTGACCGGCAGGGACGCTGCGGTGGTCACAGCAACACTCAAGGATGACAGCCTTGGTTACGTGGGTAGTGTAAATTCGGTTAATACCCATCTGCTCGAGGCACTCCTAAAGGCGCAAATAACTCCGGTGATTGCCTGTGTTGCCGCCAATGAAGAAAAGTCTGGGGTTTTAAATGTGAATGCAGATGAAGTTGCCGGGGCAATTGCCGCGGCTATGGGCCTTGGGACCGTTTTTCTCACCAATGTGGCAGGGGTTCTTGATGATCCCAGTAAACCTGAGAGTTTGCAAACCGAATTAAGCCGAGCAGACATAGATGCGCGCATTGCTGATGGACGCATCTCAGGTGGCATGATACCCAAGGTTCAGTCCGCTCTGGATGCCCTTGATCAGGGAGCGCCCTATGCCATCATTGCCGATGGCCGCTTTCCTGATTTACTTAGCGCAGCCATAAGTGGCAAAGCGGGTACTCGAGTCACCCAGTAATTAGCATGCAAACCTTAGCTGAACTCAGAGCCTACTGCCAAACCAAACCCTCGAGCCAGGAGGATATGCCGTTTGGTCCTGAGGTGCTAACCTTTAAGGTTGGCGGAAAAATGTACGCCTTGTGCCAGCTCACAGAAAACCCCTTAAGAATCAATTTGAAATGCGAGCCTGAACTTGCTGAACTTTTAAGGGCAAAGCATCCTGCCATACTGCCTGGCTACCACATGAATAAACGCCACTGGAATACCCTGATTTTAGATGGCAGTCTGACTCATACCACCCTTACTGAACTCATTGATCTCTCTTATGAGCTTGTGCTTGCTAAGCTGAGCAAACAGGAGCGCAACTCATTACAGGCAAACTGAGTTACCTCACTAAAATTGACTTCAGTTTCCTTTTACCCTGTGAAGATTTGCAGGACATCACTGTCATGGCTATGGCCTTTGGCTTAGACTAAGCTAGAGAGATTGGGTAAAAATGAAACGACAACAAAAACTCTTGTTATTTTGGCTGGCGCTTAGCATGCTTCTTTTGCCCCTAAGTTCTTGCTTTAAACCCTCAGGTGATAACAATAATGGTGTTGATGGCAAGGGGTTGGATAGCTCTGTACTTATTCTTTATGATGACAAAGCTCCTAGCCTCGAACTAAGGCGTTCGGCACAGCTGGCCCTGGGCGACTGGGACAAGTTCCCCTACAAGGATGCTGGTCTGGTTTATGCTCAGATGCTGGCAAATCTGCTTGGCGGCTTTGAAGGGCTCGAGTACCACATAAAAGGTATGTCTGAGTACCGCAGCGGCGAAGCCCTCAAGTACAAACGCAGCTTTTACCTGGGAAGCACACAAAATGCCCCCATCCCCGAATCTTTTCAAAAAGATGTTCTGTCTGGTGCGCCCGTCACCTGGATAGGCTATAACTTTGAGGTACTAGATCAAACTGCTGCCTTTCAAACGCTGGGGGCAAGCTACGCCACAGTCTATGAAAACTATCAGCAAGATTTTCGTACTGGCTTTAGTCATATCCTCTACAAAGGCTATCTTTATCCCAAATTTCAGGCTGCCAGAGAACTGATAGGCGTAAGCCTGAATGATGCCGATGTGTGGGCCTGGGCCTATACCGAACAGGGAGAAAAAAGTCCTTATATCTTAAAGAAGGACAAGTTCTGGTATGTAGCAGACATTCCCTTTACCTTTATTACCGAACGTGACCGCTATCTGGTTTTTGCCGACTTGCTCTGGGATATGCTGGGACTTTCTGCAAGCTGTGCACCCCAAGCTCTCTTACGGTTTGAAGACATTCGGCCTTTTGATGAAACTGAAGACCTGAATCGGGTTTTTTCACTGGTAAAGGAGCGAGGTATTTACTTTAGCCTTGCGACTGTACCTGTTTATGTCAATATTACCAATGGAGCTTATCTGAACTGGTCAGATAACCCCAGCGCTATCTCCCTAATCAAGGACTATCAGGCAGATGGTTGGGCTTTTATCTTTCAGCACGGGACGACCCATCATACCGACAACATGTATAACCTGGAGGGTATTTCTGGCGCAGACTGGGAGTTCTGGGACGCTGCCAAATATGGACCTCTTGAAAAGATGAATCCTGCCTTAGCGCTAAAACGCGTCCTTGTTGGTAAGCAACTGCTTTATGATGCAGGTCTTAACCCCATTGGCTGGATAACACCTCACTACGCTGCCCCAGGCGACTATTTGCTCGAGTTTAATAAAGCCTACGAGCTTTACTTTGAGCGCCGCTTTGTCGAATCGGGATTACTACGCACCACGCAGTTTTTTCCTTACCCGGTCAAAGATACGCTTGGAGCTTCTATCTTGCCTGAAAATGCCAACTATGTTTCAGAGGCAAATACCTTAAAGGACATCCTCGAGACCGCAAAAGTCAACCGTGTACTGCACTGTCCTTACTTAGGGGTATTTATGCATCCTTATATCTTTAATCCCGAGTATCAGGGAGCCGATAAGGTCAGCCTCGAGCAACTCAACTCATTCCTTGACGAACTGCAAGCTTTGGGCTATGAGTTTGTCCGCCCAACCGATGTGCGGCGCTTTAACTATCGCAACTAAAGTCTCTGCTTTCGTAAGTCACTCGCTGTTTTTTCCTGGCTGTTTTCGTAAACTTTGAACATGAAACTCTCGCTTGGTTACTCTCCCTGTCCAAATGACACGTTTATTTTTTACGCGCTGGCCCATCATAAACTTGCGCCCGAACTGCACTTTGAAGTTGAACTCGAGGATGTTGAGGGCTTAAACCAATGGGCAAAATCTGGCAAACTGGATGTCAGCAAAATTAGCTACCACGCGTATTTTCACCTGACGGAAGACTACGTCATGCTCGACGCAGGCGGAGCCCTTGGCAATGGGGTGGGCCCGCTTATCGTCACCAAGGAAAAGCTAAACTCTCTCTCGGGTAAGCGCGTTGCTATCCCAGGAGGCTTAACAACAGCCAACCTGCTGCTGCGCCTTTCGCAACCAGACGACATCATCATTGAAACCCTTCGCTATGACAAGATTATGCCTGCCGTAGCTGCCGGAGAGATTGACGCCGGACTCATCATTCATGAGTCGCGCTTTACTTATCCAGACTATGGCCTGAAGAAATATCTTGACGTAGGAGAATGGTGGGAAGAAAGCACCGGACAGCTTTTACCCCTTGGTGGCATTATGGCCAAGAGAAGCCTGGGAAAACCCCTCTTAGACCAGATTAACGATGCACTCAAAGCAAGTCTGGATTACAGCTATGAGAACCGTGCCGAAGCACAACCTTATATCGCGGCTCACTCGCAAGAAATGAGCGAAGACGTTATGCAAAAACACATTGACCTTTATGTCAATACCTATTCTTATGACCTCGGAGAAAAGGGCAAAGCAGCAGTTAGAGCACTCTATGAGCATGGAAGGGCTCGAGGCTTCTTACCTGAAATCAAAAAAGGATTATTTCTCGAGGAAATCTAGCTTCATATTCTTTGCAGCAATACCAAACAAAACCAGGTGATTACCAAGCGTGGTCGTTTCACGTCTTCCAATAATAAGAACGGTAAATTCACGACCATAGCGCATTATTCTAAAAAATCACAGCCTTCTACAAAAGCTGTGATTTAAATTTTACGAAAAAGCTCTTAGGCTGATTTAGCTCTT
>JAGQHN010000053.1 GCA_020431825.1 Trueperaceae bacterium
TGTATCGCATAGTATCTGAATTTCATCAACGATTTTGCCAATCCCCAGCTTTCATAGTCATTACCTGTGGTTCAGAACTGTTTACTCGGGTAGGTTTGCAGGATTGTAAACCTACCCTGGAGCTACTTAGTAGTGATTCAATTGCCAAGGATAATGGCATCTTTAGCATCGGATGTTACCACCATCGGCAAGCATAGGTTATTTTCCTGACGTACAAAAAACTAGGTCCTTGTGTCCAATCAACAACTCAGGTCTGAGCGGTATTGCGTAACCAGAGGTTAAGCTTAGTTAAATCCTGACGCAGTTTGTGCAGCAGGGTGTTCAGCAAGGTAGGCTGATCGGTAATCAGGACCACCTGATGCTCTTTGGTGGCCCAGGCCGAAATAACACTGTGCATAGCCATCTCAACCACCGAGAGATGTTTGGTTCCCAGATTAAGCTCTTCACCTAGCTGGTGAAAATCCATCTCGAGTTGCAACAGGGCATTAGAGAAGCTATGCATATCCATTTCTCCGTAGCCCGCCAAAAGGCTACCTGCTTCAAAAACCAAAACCGCTTTAATACCGGGCTCGAGCCGAGAACTGTCAAGCCAGTCATTTAGTTCTGAAATCTCGCTTCTGACATCAATACCTTGAGCTTGCGGCGCTTCTGGTTCTTCTAAAAACAGTGAAAAGCTCTCTTCATCTACACTTGAGGGCCCAAACAGACTATCTAAAATATTACCACTTACCAGTTGACCTGCAATAGCCTTGGTCGCCTCAAACTGCTCCTGAAGTTGACTCAAAAGACCTTCAGCTTCTTCCAGCGACGCCTCGAGCTTTTGCTGCATGGCTACAGACGTTTTACTAAAGGTATCGCGGTGATCATTTAAATGATTAAGAATGCGCCCTGCGCGGTTGGCTTCTTCGGTATTGAGTTTGGCAACCTCATCAAAGACTGCCAGAGCTTGCTCGAGTCTGGGTAAAAAGCTGGTGCTGCGTCGCTCATTATCCTGACGAATGCCTTCCAGCATTGCCCAGGCATGGTCAAAATCAGTGATTAGCTTGCCTTCAGCAAGATCTTTTTGTGCCTGGCTAATAAACCCTTGCAAGGGTTCTAAAAGCTCAGCAGGTGCACTGGGGTATTTCACCAGCTCAGTTTCCAGATAATGCATATCGGAAATTTGTTCCTTACGCCGATGATCTTTGGCATGGCTAAGCAGCAGTTCTAGTGCCTTAATATTTGGCTGCTCCAATGCTAAGCTTTGCTCGGCCTCAGTAAGTTGTTCTAGCAAGCCATCATCACCAAGATGCTCGGCCTCTTGTCGTAAGACCTGCAGGCTCGCCTTATTCGCTGCTAAAACTTTTTCCTTGAGCGCCACCAGGCAGTTTGCGAAAACCCGAATCCCCTCTTCTCCCAGCGCAATTTCTGCTTCAAGCGCCGCTTCAAGATCGGTTCTTAAGGCTCCTGCTTCTGGCATAAGTTCCTCAGGAACCTGCAGGTCTCGCAGCTCTGCCAGCATATGTTTAACCTGTCCCTGCTCGCGTCCCTGGAAGGACTGAGTGCTCTTCGCCGCGGTTTGCTCGAGCTTATGAAGCGCTGCTTTTGCCTCTTTGGCGGCATCTGCTTGAATCTGACCAGCTTCTTGAGCTTCTTTTAACAGGATGAGCCAGCCTTCTAAGGCAGCAAGTTCTTGATCAAGATGGGCCTGACTGGCATAGTTCTCCAGATTCACCTGCAAGCTGGTAATCAGCTCACCCTGTTCGCTATAGGCCTGTACAAATGCAGCTTCTTCTGCGGCCCGCTGCTTAGCCTGAGCCTGATTTTGCTCGAGGGCCAGTTTGAACAAACGGCGTAAATGCTCAATGTCACGGCTTGGCGCCAGAAAGGTTTCCAGCATCCCTAAACTTACAGCCAGTCCTTGCTTAAGTTCTGCCGTATCTATACTCAAGTCTGCGAGCTTTTGCTCCATCGCCTGAACTTCCTGGTAGACCTGATCTCTCTGGGCACTCTGCGCCTTGCTAAGAGCTTCAGAAAACTCAACTAAGCGTGCGGCAATACTTTGTTTGGCCTCGAGCTGAGCCTCGAGCTCGTTAAAGACCTCAGTTTGCTCTGGTTGATACTCTAAGAGCAGGCTGTACTGCTCTTTAAGCTGAGCCAATTCACGTCTATCATTGGCAAGATCAAGTTCCAGCAGTTTGGCTCTGATGCTATCCTGACTAACTTTAGCTTCAGGTTTTTCTTCTTTGGGATCTTCTGAAACCAGTAAAACTTCATCTGAGACTGCAGGCGCTTCTATCGCAATGCTGGTTTCCATAAGCTTGCGCAGGTCAAGCGCTAATTTTCTGGCCCGCTCGGCCTCAGCCTGAGCAAGTTGGCGGTTAGCTTGTGCCTGCTCAATCTGATTAATCAAGGTATCAAAACGCTTGACTTTTGGCCCACCAAGCGACTTGATTTTTTCAAAAATAGCTTTAAGGTCACTTAGATCCTGACCCTGTTTGACCAGCTGATCTTCCAGTTTTTGTTCAACCAGATTAAGCTGTTCTCTGGCATCATTAACCAGTTTGCTAGCTTCCCGACCAGCTTCATGTTCAGCATCTAAGAGCTGAACCAGGGCTCGCAGCTTTTGCACCTCTGACCATTCAAAGTAGAGATTAAACGGTTTAAGTCGCTCTTTTAGGAAATGCAAGCTACTCGCCTGCTGCTCGAGCACTTTGCCAATTTCTGTTTTCTCTATGGCTTCTTGCTCGAGCTGATGCAGCTTTGCCAGAATGTCGCCGATACGCGTTTTGGCTTCGGTTACTGGCATAGCGACTTGCAGTTGACGGTAAACCTGTGACTTTAAAATTTTCTCTAAATCATCATAGGTAACTGATTGCGGGGTTTTGCCCACACTGCGAAGGCCCTCTTGCAAAGAACGAGAGACAACCCTGGGCGACAGGATGGACTCGAGCTCTTCAATGGTGGCCTGGTAGACCGAACGGGTCATACTACTCCTCTAGTGCACGGCAATTCTAAAATTCTTCATCCCAGTCAAAGGATGTCGCATTAGCAGCCGTTTCACTACTCGTTTCTACCACAGTGTGATTTTGTGTCTGCTTACGCTGACCCAAAAGACCAAACTGCACGCAAATACCATACAGACCCAGACTAGCTAGCGTTATGGCTGCGCCTGACACTATAACCCAGATGATTTGCGAAAGCGTGCTTTGGAAAATCGAATAGCGCCCCAGCAAATCAAGTATGGGAATCCCACCTGCCAGCGAAGAAATTAAACTGCTTAAATAGCTAAGCCCTTCATACATAAGGGGCAAAAGCAAGCAGAAAAGTGACCAACCAATAAGTTGCCAGTTGCGATTGCCGCCACCAAAGGCCAGATAAAGTAAATAGAGGGGAACAAAAGAAGCCAGGCCCAGTAAAAAGATGATAATAAGGCGCAGCCAACCCGACCAGATACCCGTAAGCGCAAGCTCTGTTTTATTTAGCGAGGCAACCGAATTATTGCTAATAACCGATGCCAGTGAATCAATATGTTCAGCCAATACCACCACATCTTGCTGCCTAAGCCCAGGTAAGCTTTGCAAGTGGTTAAACAGGCCCTCGAGGCTACGTGCAAAATTTGGATTGGTCTGATCAAGAATGGCTTTGAGATAGGTGCCGTAAGTTGCCTGCATAGAACCGATGAGTGATTTAGCATGATCTGGATTTCCCTGACTGGTAGCAACGATGACTTTGGCGCTATCGGCATAGAGCTTATCTATGACACTTTTCAGACTGCTATAGCCCTCTTTGCTATAAAGCTCAATCAGGCGATCTTGTTGCGCTACCGTCAGCCCTAATTTCACCAGCTCTTTTCTAAGGGCTTCAGCGTCCACGGCGAGGTCAGCATTAGCTGTACTGATACTGACATTGGGTGCAGTAGGCGTTGGGGTACTGGTCTCAGCAGTTTCAGCTGGAGTTGCAACAGGCTGCTCAGAAGTACTGCTGCTCAAGCTGGTTTCCACTGGCACAGTCTCAGTGGGTGTCGTTGTTTCAACGGGTGCTGCTTCGGTATTTGTTTCGGTATTTGCTTCGACCACAGGTTCAACGGGAGCTGCCGTGACAATTCCTTGAGCAGCAGCTGAAAGACCGCTTACATTGCTTGTTAAGCTCTCGAGATCACTGGCAAAGGCTTCGGCATCGCCATTCACCAAGTCTGAAAATGAGCGGTTAAAGGCGTCATTTAGCTCAGCACTCGAGCGCGGTGAATCTTGTACAGGCAAGTAATAGCTATAGGCAGCTGCCAGGTCTCTATAGACATTAGCTTTAACAGCAGACAGTTCACTATTTGCCAGCGTGCCCCGAATGCTATCCAGGCGAGTTTGCATTTGCTGAGCAATCCCTGTTTCCAGGTTAGCAATCATGCTTAAGATCTGCGTGGTATTGCTTATATTGCTACTGATTTCAGGAGCCAGACCCATATCGCTGGCAATTTGTGCCAGACGTATTCTGGCTGCCGCAACATCTCCGGTTTCGCCTGTACTTAGAGCAGATTCATAAACCAGACGCCAGAACCCACCTTTAAGCACCGATACCTGCACCTCGAGGTCACTTAGGCTCTGATTTTGAATGGCAGTTTTGGCCCGCTCAAAGGTGCGCTCGAGCCCCGGAATGACATTGCTATTTGAACCCGTTGACAGAGGACGAAGCATCTGTGAAGCGTCATTAAGCGCTTCAATACTTTGCTGCGTATCTGTACTAAATAAGGTTGTAGCCTTATTTAAGTTTTCAAATGCCAGTGAATAATTTTGTAAAACAGGATCACTTGACTGAGCTAAAGCCAGGCAAAGAAATCCTATAATGAATCCAATTAATAGACCGCGTCTCATAGACCCTCCTTAAATGCGGAGAGCTTCGCAAAAATCTCACCTACATTTAGCTCCGCAGTACCAACAATAATCATAACAAACCCGGCTACCGGCACCAGAAAAAGATGATAGCGGCTGTGCTCAAGATGATAGGAATGCACCGTGCCATTTTTTTCCAACAGCATAAGACTCATGTTTGCCAGCCTCGATAAGCTTCCCAGGTCAAAATTGCTACCTCTGGAACTTATGACTTCACCATTTTTTCGGTCAACGGTTAATACCGTTTGGATGTGCTCGAGTTGGGCAAAGTCCAGTAGTAAAGCCTCGAGTTCCTCTGCACCGATCTCTTTTTTAGGTGCCTCCATCAGCGGTTTTAACTCTGCTTCTGGCTCCTCGAGCTTATCTTCAACATCATCATTAAGTAATTTAAACTCTTCTGGCTCTGACAAAGAATCTTCTGTTTTGTCAGGATTTGCTACTTTACTGGCATCAAGCAGCTTGGTAATTTGCTTGATGGTACGTTTCACACCATCACTGGGTAAAATCAGTTGTAATTCTTTTAAAACAGGTCCCACCAGAATATCGCGCATTTGTTGCTGACTTACGGTTTCTGGGCTAAACCCTTTATGTTTCAGCGCTTTTTCCAGAACACGTGTAGCAGCCCTTGCCGAAACAATATTGGACAAGCTGTCATGTGTAATGAGATAAACCTCATTAGCCATTATGATTACCTTTCGCCATCCTAACTATGTATCCATACCTCATACTGTAAAAGCTCTTCTCATCAATCAATAGGTCTACATCATAACTTTCACAGTTCAGCCACTAAAGCATAGGATTTCACGTAGCACTTATATGTGAAAAATTATGGACATAAGCCCTCAAATTGCCAAAATAAGGTTTTTGTTAAGAAATAGCCTGTTATAGTCTCGCTTCAGACCCTGACCTAACCTTTATTGCATCTAAAGAACACACTGACTCAGGTAATAAATCAGGGTTCCTGAACCTTGCTCATCGGGGGCATACCAGTTACTCAAATTATTCATTCCTAACTGCCGTCTGGCTTTAAGCAGTTCTATCTGGTGTTCCTGATACCAGGCTTCTATCGTCTCTTGACCATCTGAAGAGCGGTAAACCATCAGTGTGTTACCTATGCCTCTGCTTCTAAGGCCATTATGCGTTTCTTCGACTAGCACGGCACCCGGATAAATAGGCAATCTGCGCCGAGCATCGTTCAGGCAAAGTTGATCAACACTTAAAAACCCAAGCAGCAGCAAAAAAACGATAAACAGAGGAACCAGCAAAAAGCTCCACTGCCGGAGACGGCGGCGTCTAGTAGTCACGTTTATAGCTTAGGACAGAAAAAAACAGCAACAGGCGATTCTTTGTAAAGCTTTTGGTACCAGGAAAATAAGGATTTGTCACTTGCATAGGGGTCATCTTAGCAGGCAATAAGGTATTAAATTGTAGGTGGGCAAAAGCTAATAAATAAAGGGAATAAACTTTCGCACTCGAGCCTGATAAGCCTTGTAGTTAGCAAACTTCTGCCTGAGCGCCCGCTCCTCACGTCTTGACTTTAACTCAAAAAACCCAGTAAGCACCAGCGCATAAAACAGCATGAGCAAACTATTTTCAAACAAGGCCCAGGCAAATGCTAAAAGGATAAGCCCACCATAAATCGGATGCCTGACCAGGGCAAAAATTCCAGTTTCTACCAATTGAGCTTTATCTTTTGGGTGAGGGAGTACTGAAAGATTTTTGCCCAGCTGAACCAGACCAAGCAGCACTAAGCCAGCACCCACCAGGAAAAATATGGCGGCAAGCAGCTGAATCGGCCAATGCAGGGGCCACTTTGTTAACGTGCCCACTTGCCTTGGTCCAAAAAGAATGAGTCCAAAAAGGCAAAATTGCACGATCACGTAGGCTTCTCCTCGTAACCAGCGCCAGTCTTTCATAGCTGGTATTTTAATCCCAGCTTAAACATTGGCTGTTACGTTTGGCTTTTTTTCGAAACACACTCAGCCCTATTCTAATTATTAAGAATAAGATAATCAGCTAAGATCACCTTATTCTTAATAACGATTATTTTGGTCAAGCTTTGCTTGGTTGACAGGTGCTTGCACCAATTATGCGGTACAAAGGACAGAATTTGATGGCAGCCGTTGCCAGCAAAATAATACCGACGATACCTAATACGATAGCCAGGGCTCCAGCAAACCAGCCAAAAATCCAACCTGCCAACAGAATTACTCCAAGGACAGCGCGAATAATGCGATCAACATTGCCTACGTTACAGTTCATTGTGAACTCCCTTCTTTTAGAAGCAAGCATAAGCGGTTATTAATTACCATGACAATGGTGTAAATTGTGTAAATGAGCAGTAGACAGGCACTTATTGCAGAATTAAAACAGCAAGGAGGCTGTACCTTGCAAAGCCTCAAGGAGAAACTGGGGCTAAGTGAAAACGCCTTAAGGCATCATCTTGGTCAACTCGAGCATGAAGGTTTTTTAAGCATTAGCGAAAAACGTGAAGGTGTAGGACGACCCGCCAAGGTTTACGGCTTATCAAGTTACGCCGAAGGTCTCTTTCCCAAACGCTACGGCGAACTTTTAGGCATCATCCTCGAAGAAGCCCATGATAAGGACTGGCTCGAGCCACTGATAAAAGGGGTCGTTGACAAGTTGGTTAAGCAAATTAGCAGCAATCTGACAGGCAAATCTGCCGAAGAACGGCTTATGTATTTGCTCGAGCACCTTGACTACGGAGAAATGTTAGGCCAGCTCGAGGCTACCGAACAGGGTTGGGAACTCAGAGCTTATAACTGTGTTTACCGCGACGCTGGTTGCAAATTTGAAGCAATTTGTGACCTTTTGCCCAGAGTCATTAGCGAGGTTACAGGGCTTGATACGGTGCGACCTTTTTGCCAGCGCGACGGCAACAGGGCCTGCACTTTTGAAATAAGTCGCCACTAAGTAGCTCCATGGTTGGTTTGCAATCCTGCAAACCAACCCGAGTGGAACGAGTACGGAAAACGAACTAAACATCCTGCATATTCACCATGGAGTAACTAAAAAGAGGTAACGGAGGCCTTCCTAAAAAGCAAAAACGGACTGCCCAGGCAGTCCGTTTGACCTATCGTTTTGAAATCGTTATTACCAGCGAATTCTTACCAGACTCCGACTGTACACCGTTGAGCCGTCTCTCATGCTGTAGCCTTCGGTGGTACTCAGGTGATCAGCAAAGACATTAACGGTAGCTGGCAGAAGCTCAAAGAAGTCGAGCAGTTCAGCAAAGCTTGGCGTTTCTGGTTCATTTACCATGACCTCGGTGTCATCCTCGGTCATGTCAGTCATGTCTTCTTCAACAACAGGTAGGGTTGGTTCAGCATTAATAGTAATGCTGTAGTCACCCGTAGCGTCGCCGTCATAGCTGGAAACCTCTACCCAGTAATCGCGACCTTCCTCTACGGTAAAGCTCAGTTCAGAGGTCTGGTAATCGTCAAAGGAATCATCATTTTCGTCGAGGTATTCCTCGCTTGTAGAATCAATAAGCCAGATGTAACTATCAAACGCTTCCGAATAAACCTGTACCGTTACCTTGTCGCCGACATTCAAACCTGTAAGCTGATAAAAATCGGTGAAGTAGCCAAGGTTGTCAACATCATCTTCGGTGAGGCTTCCACCTGTTTCACCCGGTACGGCAATTGACTCTGGTGCAATGCCATAGATGTCAGCATAGTAAGGCTCATAGTAATCCTCGTCAGGAACCGCCTCGTCATAACTGTAATCATCATAATAAGGGTCATTTAGGCTAGCCTGAAGCCCGGTTGCAACACCAAAAGCTAACGGTTGACTCAGAATCTCAAGGACTTCTGCAAGACCCTGCATCTGGGCTTGCTCATTGCCATAGTAAAAGCTCGAGAGCCCACTCAAGTCACCGCGAGCTTCACGGTAGGCAGCATCTTCCAGAATCGTACGTGCACCAGCAAAAGTATCTATGGCTTTTTCCACCGAACTTGCTGGTGAGCCGATAACCAGATAATTGCCCACAAAGGCATACCCCAGGTCACCATTGACACTAAACTGCAGACGGTTAATTTCGGTGCCGTTATAGCTGTAAGAACGTACCGCCAGCATTTGCTCCAGAGAGTCAAAGCCCAGCTCATCTTCCAGGTCTCGAGGAACATCAAATTCCTCAGCCAGTTCAAGCAGGACTGGCATAGCCTTTTCTTTGAGTTCAGCAATCCCTGCCTGGGCAGCCTCTACCGAGCTCACAGGAACAACCATATACTGAGAAGAACCGTAGATAAGCGTTTTAAGATTGGGGCCAAAAGGCTCTAAAACAACCTGATGCATGTCTGAACCCAGCCAGTTAAACAGCGCTACATCCAGATCAAAGCCAAACTCATCATTTAGTGTGGCTTTTAGATCAATACGTTCACCGGTAACAGACTCGAGTCCAGAGACCCAGCTTTCTAAATAGGTGTAAAGTTCGCGCCAGGGCAAATAACTGCTGGAAACTGCCAGCGCACCTTCCGGAGCAAGATAAGGGCTCGAGGCTTTACAGTGGTCGCAAAGCACCAGATCAAGCAGGGCTGTATCGCCACCGTCAGGGTTAATTGTCCAGCTAGATTCAACGAGCAGACCCTCAGCATTGGCAGAAACCTGCCCAGCAAGACCCCCCAGGGTTCTAAGCATGCTGAGGCCGCGGTTTACCAGATACTCGGTTTCGGGACCGTCAATCACAAAATCGGCAAAGCCCTCAGCAACATCAGCAATTTGTGCCAGATCAAGGCTAAAACTCAGATTGTTGCCAGAGGGGTCAAAACGTGCATTCAGCTCTTGCGCAAGACGAGTATCAGCAAAACTTTCTTCACTTGCGCCATTTAGTTTGCGAACAATTGCGCGCAGGCTTTCAGGATTGGTGCCCGCAAAAAAGTGATTGTTATAACTGCCCACGACGACCGGGAAGTCACCCGCGTCGCCTACGACATACAGCGTGACGCCGTCCTGGTCAAGCGTTGAGACCTCGATCTCACCAGCGGTTTCAGCACAGCCAAGCATGACCTGTTGAAACTCGAGCATGATATCTGAATAGTCAGATTTAAATTCAATCAGAGCGGTTACCGATGGAATAGGACTGTAAGCACTTAAGCCAACCGTAAGTAGAGCGTCAAAAGGAACCTGCTCACCCTCGTATGACTCAAAACCCGGCATGAGACCCTCAAAGTCAGGACACATCATATAGAGTTCCTCGAGCATACTGTCCTGAGAGTCCATCTCGTTCATCATGTCAAGAAAATTAGATAACTCGTAAAAATCGCCTGTTTCCTGCAGAACACCAGAAAGCTTGGCTATGGTCTCGGTCGCTTTTTGCCAATCAAGACTTGCAAGGTCATCTCCCAAGGTTTGCATAACCTTAGAATTTGATGACCAGCCCAAACTTAAAACGGTGTCTTTAGGGGCCAGATTAGCCAGCGACTGAGCAAAACCAAGTCCCAAAAGCAGAACAAGACTTGCCAAACCTATACGAAACCCTCGCTTCATAAAACAAACTCCTTATCGTTGTAACCCTAGCATGGGCCTATATCAAGCTACTTCAGCCCAAAGTATGACCTTTCTCCCTATAAACAATACCCAGTTAAAGCTTAAGTTTTCGGCTAATTTTCCACAGTCGGCAAAGCTTCAAGCTGAACACCTTGTGGCGTTACTGTCCAGGCATAGTCAGGAATGTCCTGAGCACTAAACCTTAGCGTATAGCTATCATCCCCAAAGGCAATCAGCGCCCACTGCACCCCTTGAGGCAGCTCGAGGTCAGCCAATACATTGGTATTGTAGCTACCTGATTGCAATTTACCGATTTCCATGCGGTGATAGGCAATGTTGGCAGCTTGCTCGGTAGCCCTTGCCTGATCAGACTCGAGTACGCTAGCAGGTTCACTAAAACGCGGCAAACAGCCTGAGAGACTCATGCTTAGGGCAAAAAACAGCAAAGCCAATAGACGATTTTTCATATGCAACGACCTCCTGATTGTGTCCAGAACTCAAGGACAATTTGGCAAAGCACCTCTGGACTAAGTAAAACCCCTCCGCTTTCTCGGAAAACAAGGAATTCATTTCAAGTCTAACGAATCTGCCCTAGTAACTTATGAGGAATGGCTAAGATTTAGCTTAACTTTGAGGGTCGAGAGACTGTACTCTATCGCCGTGACTGGGAGGGCAGGAGGTTACAAGAAAGAGTAAATCTTCCTCCCCATTATTTTGTAACTGATGAGCCTGCCCAGGGGCGACCTCTAAACCCTGCTGTGGTAGAAGGGTATAAAGGGCACCCTCGAGTTCAAGGGTAGCTTCACCTCTTAAGACAAAAAAGAACTGCCTGGCCTGCCTATGATAATGCCGAACTTCAGCTTTACCGGCAGGCACCCGCTCTTGAATAATGCTCAGTTCTGCTGTTTTAAGCAGATGCCAGCCATCACAGCCGTCCCCCCAAACGTAGTGCTCAGCCGTTTCTTGTGAAATCACCTAAACAAGTTCTTCAATCTTGCTGTGCTCACGAATGACCTTGCCAAGATTTTCCATACCTTCATCAATTTGCTCAGGCGTAGCAATGGAATAGCTCAGTCTAAAGGTATTTTCGCCGCCCCCCTTGGCATAGAAAGGTTCACCAGGAACATAGGCAACTTTATGCTTAACTGCTTCAGTTAGCATCTCGAGGCTATTGCTGCCCTTGGGCAAGGTAACCCATAAAAACATGCCGCCCTTTGGCCGCGTCCAGTGGCAATCTTCAGGAAAGTTTTTCTCGAGGGCTTTAAGCATGAGCCCTCGCTGGTTTTTGTAGTAGGCACGAACTCTGTCAATCTGCTCATCCATAAAACCATCTTTGGAAATTTCATAGGCGATCATTTGCACAAAAGTAGCTGTATGCAGATCAGCGGCTTGTTTGGCCCTGGCTACTACGGTAAGTAATTCAGGGTCAGCAACTAACCAGCCCAGACGAAAACCAGGAACGACAATTTTGGAAAAGGTTCCAGCGTAAATAACAATGTCCGGCGCAAGATTATAAAGGCTGGGCAGGGTATCACCCTCGAAGCGCAATTCCCCGTATGGGTCGTCTTCATAAATGGGCACATTATATTTGGCGGCTAAATTTACCAGCATTTGCCTGCGCTCTAAACTCATGCATATCCCGGTCGGATTATCAAAATTGGGAATAGCATAAATCATCTTAGGATTTTCTTTGAGAGCTTGCTCTAAAGAGACAGGTATCATGCCCTTGTCATCGACATCCACCATGACATAGTCAACCTCATAAGCATCAAAAGCCCGCAGAGCGCCCATATAGGTTGGTGCGGTAACCAGGACTCTATCACCAGGATTTAACAGCAGCTTGGCTATCAGATCGAGACCCTGCTGAGAACCCGAGACAATTTGGACATGATCTACAGTGGTACCCGGAATACGCGAACTCACCCATTCACGTAGCGGTGTGTAACCCTCCGTTGTACCGTACTGCAAGGCCTGTGAACCTTGCTCATCCAGCACTTTTACACTGGCTTCCTTGAGGCGTTCAACCGGAAAAAGATAAGGAGCGGGCAGACCACCAGCAAAGGAAATAATATCTGATTTTTGGGTGAGTTTTAAAATCTCACGAATGGTTGAAGGTTTTATATAGCTTACGCGGCTGGCAAAGTGCTCGGTCCAATTCATACGATCCTCCGGATAATAAAAAATCCCTCGCTACGAGGGAGAGAAGGTCCTATCTTCTAAAAAGACCTTCAGAAAGTAATCACCACAGTATTGCTCAAGAGCATAAATTGAGCATAGTTTAAAATGTCAAGCGATTCAAGCTTGTGTACTTTTTTAAAATTTAACAAAAAGTAAAACGCTGTCTTTCTAGCTTTTGTGGACGGTCAATTTTGAGCTAAAAACAGCTTGGTCAAAGAAGGCTCGACCAAGCTGAAGCGATAGCTAAAAGTACTGGAGGACTATTTGGACAATAGGGGCTCGAGTCCTGCAGGTACTTGTAAGGGAATGGTTTTTCTCTCGGCAAAGCTTTTTAGGGCTAAGGGGACTGACGCTCTCATAAGTTGCGTCATAGCTCCAGCTGTTGAAGCAGTGAAGGGCTCGAGTTCAATATCTACGCCACCAATCCCTTGATTATCAAGAAAAACATAATCCAGAAAACCATCACCATCTTCGTCATAAACGCCAAAAGGCTCGTTGTCAGAGAGATCACCATTATTATCTAAATCTTGAAAAGCGCCAACCGCATATGCTCCATTCTCAAGACCCGTAATCTGATAAGGAACTTGTTGTCTGGCGTCATCAAGTGCAACTATGCCCGAGCGGTCAAAGTCAAAGTTATTACAAAGTAAATCAGCACAGTAAAAAGCTACCGTATAGGACAAAACGTTACTTGTATCAGGCGGTGGTGGCGGCGGTGTAGTACTGGTACTGCCCAGAGCAGCCGCAGCGTCTACCAAACCAGCGCCGCACTCATTCCCGGAAGGTCTTAAACACTTACTGGCACTCAGCGGTACCGCCGAATCTACCAGTCTGGCCAAAACCTGATCAGGGGTTAGATTTGGGTCTTTGGATAGCATGAGCGCTGCGATACCAGCAATGTGAGGCGCGGCCATCGAAGTGCCCTGGTAAGCAGCAAAGGTGAAATTGCCAGTCTCATCATCTTTCAGGGTACTCCATACGCCTGCGGCAAGCTGCTGACCATTGAAGTCAAAGCTTTTACCTGTGTCACCACCGGTAGCCATAACATCTATCTTAGAACCGTAGTTCGAGTAAGGTGCGCGCTCACCCGTTGGACCAATCGCCCCTACCGTAATGACATTGTCACAACTTGCTGGGGAAAAGAAGCCTGCATCGCTGTCAGAGTTGCCTGCAGCAACCACCACCACAATGCCTTTGTTTTTCAGAATTTGGAAAGCTTCCTCTTCGGCAGCAGAGCAAGGCTGCTCACCCCCTAAACTGAGGTTGATAACTTTTGCCGGATTTGGATTAGAGGGAATGCCAGAGATGCTTTCGCCGCCTGCCCATAGCGTGCCATCAATGATGTCAGCCATGGTGCCGCCACCTGTGACGCCTAGAACCCGGATGGGTACAATCTTAGCACCCCAGCTTACCCCTGCCAGACCACTACCATTATTGGTCTTGGCAGCGACAGTACCTGCTACGTGCCCACCGTGATAACCAGACTCTTGACCTAAGTCGGTTGGGTCGGGGTCACGACCGTCGCCATCTCCAGAAATATCGGGAGATGTTATAAAGTCATAGCCACCGACATTAACGCCTGCCAGATCAGGATGAGGTAAGAGTCCGGTATCAACAACTGCAACCGTGACCGGATTGGAGGTTCCGTCTTCTATATCCCAGGCTTTTTCCAGATTCATGAGTGGGTAGTGCCACTGCACTTCGTAAAACTCGTCATTGGGCACTTTAAGGGCGTACATCATGTAATTGGGTTCAGCGTACTCAACATCGGGTCTGGCATTAAGGTCAGCTACGAGCGCCAGTGTTTGGCCTACATCTAAATTGACCCGGTAAAGTGCTGTATTTTGTAGCCCCATGAGCCTCGAGCGCTCGAGCCCCTGTCCTGCAAAACGGTAACTGGCTAATGGCTCAACTTCAGCAAGGGTGGTAAGCCCTGTGGACTTAAATTTCACAATAACTTCCCCCGCTCTAATGTCAGGTTGAGCAGGTGTTTGTCTTAAGTCATAGCGGCGACTGTCCAGGCCAGCCCCATCAACCTGACCAGGCATATACAGCGTGCCTGAAATACTTCCTGGTACCACAGGAGGTAACTCGGTAAAAAGCTGAATGTTTAAATTGGCTGCGGGTGGACTGACTACAGCACAATCTTGCCCACTACCATAACAACCCTGATAATCTGCTACATCTCTAAAATCATCATCGCCATTGGTATCTTTAAAGGCAAAAATAGCATAACTGCCTTCTGCCAGATTCCTGAATTGAAAGCTGGCACTGCCGCCAGCCTGAGAAACCCGAACTGAGGTAGTATTGGCAGAATTAACATTACAGGTATTTGACTGAACATAACAGGCAATTAAAACGCTATTTTGTATATTCCCCCCAACGGGGGCAGCGATAGTCCCAGAAAGGGTGCCTGGAGAGGGGTTATTGGGATTATTTGGACTGCTCCCTCCACAAGCTGTCATCACTACTAAAAGTATGACCAAGATCAAGCTTCTAAACACGATTTTCATGCCTTCTCCCTTGCTAAATTTCAAGCATACGTTTGCCAGTTTAGCGCTAAACGTATAAATCTAGGCTTAAAGACTGGACGCCCTTCTTCATCAAATCCTTCAAAAGAGGAGCGTTCATAAATTGTAACCACTCGAGCAGCAATTCGCATTAGTTTCAAGATAATCCAGTTACATCTTAGAACTGTCTTCAGATTTAATGCGCCCATAATACAGACGATAGCCTAACTTCAGATTCTAAACCAACCTCTATGATGGCCTTCACAAATCTCTCACTCAACAACTCTGCAATCAGCGTCAATATCCCCAGCAGCATTATTATTAAAGCTATTTTCTGAAAGTTTAAGCGTTACCTGATCGTAGGCATCTGATTCGTCACAAGCCACAGCAAATTCGGCGTTATCAGCAAAATGGCTATGGTTAATTTTCAGGCTCGAGGTATAAACCATGCGCACAGCGCCATAACTGCTCAGCAAACTGTCGGTGTTGCCACTATGCATAAAATCCACATAGCTAAATTCATTAGTGTCCCAGTCACTATCCCGAAACTTAATGCCGTCCCAGTAGCCAGGTTTTTCAACCTTGCCTTTAAAGGTAATTCGTTTATCTGGCGTGCCAATTGCCCTTAGCTCCCCGTTACCTTCCACATCCATCCAGGAGCCTTCACCAAAAACAACCGTTGTTCCAGGTTCTATAATGACTATGCCGCCTTCTATATTCAGATAGCCACCTATGAGGTAGGGAACATTCAGGTTTTTCCAGGTTCGAGTATCACCCGTTTCTAAACTGCCATTGGCCACAAGTACATAAGGCGTACCATTGGGACTGGTTTCCCCTTTATAATCACTGGCACTATCTAAAAACTCGAGATAGTTAGCATCCATAACAACGCCAGCCCAGACATTGCCATAAAAACTATTATTTTCAAAGCGTTTAAAAAGCACATCACCTGTCGCATGAAAGCCGTGAACATAGCTGTTTGAAACAGAAGAATTGCTAAAAGATACCGTGACATCATCCAGAATAAAACCAGCATCTGGGCACCACAAGCTAGTGCAAACCTGCCCAGCATCTTTCAAATGGAAATGATCAAAGCTACTCTCCCGCCCTTCGGCAAAACGAATACCCTCCCAGTAACCCGAGATGTGATTAAGCCCTTCCATAGTTATAGGAGCGTTGGCAGTACCATTGGCAATAATTTGACCACCATCGATCCAAAGAATGGCGTCTTGCCTAGCTTTGATGAGCACACCTGGCTCAATGGTCAAAGTTGAAGAAACCTTTACATAGCCTTCCAGAATATAGTCACAGGTTGACGGGGTATTGACAAGCAAGCTAGGTACAGTAATGTTCTCTGCCAAAATATAAGTGCAGTTGTCGCTACTCCCTGGCTGGTTTGGATTCGTTGGATTATTGGGATCCTTAGCATTGGAAGGACTCGAGCTTCCTCCACAGGCGCTTAAAGCCCAAACCAAAACCCCCAAGAGGGCAAAATGTTTTATTCCCATATCTCTCCCTTTCTCCTGCAATTTTATCAACAATAAGCTAAGGCTTTCCAACCAGGAACTCGAGCTTTGGCTCATGCTCAAATTAGACAGAAAAATCCAAAACATTTTTTCAGGCTCAGCCAGATAAACGTGAAATAGACCCTGAATAATTCTCTTATGCTTCAAAGCCTTACTTTAATAGAAGTAGTAGCTTGACCCTCCCCTAGAGCTTTGAGATGGAGCCAGGCCCAATCGAAAAGGCGCTCACCTTTACTTCCTCGACCGGCTGAGATGCGCTGCCAGGACTCGTCAGGAAGTTGGGTAAAGAGTTTTTTACCTTGGTCTGACGTAGACATTCCTCTTGCTAAAGCGCAGCAGGAACCTGGACGTTACTCCCAAGACATAAGCCTCCTGGCGTTGCTCTAGGTTGCGCCTTAGCTTTGGAGAAGAGTAAAGACTATCGGCTGTTATCCAACTTGCTTCAACACCTATAGCAAAAGCTCTTTGGAGCATAATCAGTGCTAATTGGGGTTCGCTAAGAAAGAGTCTGTCCTTAGGTATACCTGCGGCATAGCACCCTCTAGGGTCGTTCGTCCAGTCATTTGGTAGAAATAGCTCACGATCAATTAAGGCAGTTCCTTTAGCTGTTGTATAAGACAAAAGACCCTGACCTGGCAATTATCAACTCCACCAGCCGTGCCACTATATTGTCGTTTTACCCCTGCTGAATGCTCTCCTTTCTTGAGAACCACCGACTAGCACCGCTTCATCAGTGCCTAGTCGTTCCACCACATAGCTAGTGAGTTCATCGCGCACACCATCAGTGTCCCAATCCGCTGTGTTCAGTAGTCGTTGCATACCATCAGTCGTTGCCTCACCTACATGTTCTGCTAATTGCCAACCATTTTTACGTTTCACTGGACTAAGCGAGCCTTGTAGGTAGTTAATTGAGCGCTGTCTCGGTTCACTACGAATAAAATAATGCCCAATTCGTTGATGCAGCTTTAGCAACTCTTTCGACTATGCTTCTATATCTTTTAGTGTCGTTTTTGTCATCCCTGAAGCTTAACGCTGCTAAGTGCCGCTCTAGCAATAAAAAAGCGAAGTTTTATAAACCCTTTTACCTGCCTTTACTGGTAAAACTTGCTTACTTAAGCTCTAGCATCGGGCAAGAAAGACTGCCGCAGGGCTCTATTCGTATGAGAAAGGATGCAGGAAATTGTTATCTCTTTTTAGTTTGCTAAGCAGGAAAAGACCAGTGGGCTTTAGCTCTGTTTTAGCCTTAAGCAATAGGAATAGGTTAAGGCTTTGTTTTGCAAACAAGGTAAGACTTCTCTTATTACTAGGGCTATGGGTAACACCTGTTTTGGCCCACGATTGGGCAGAACTAAATTCAGCTGAGTTGACAAGTCAAAGGCTCGAGCAACTTATAAGCATTGCCGAAAAAGAACAGGCATCGCTGGATGCAAAGCTTGAACCGCTCGCCTCAAACGCAGCAGCGCTTGGTTGGCTCGAGTGGTTACAAAATGCCCTTCTGCTTTATACCTATGAGGGGCAGACGGCTTTTGAGCAACGTTTAATGGCAGCCAATTATCAGCTGGAAGAGGAGGATCTGCTGCTTTTCTGGCAACATGAAATGGCCCAATTGGTACAGGTCTATGACGCTTCCTTTACAGGCTCTGATCAAGAGGTATTAAGTAAAGAACTCGAGAGCATAAATCTCAAAGATAATCCTGAGCTTTATGCCAGAGCCAGTCAGCTAAGTTATCAACTCAGTCTGAGCGGAGTCAGCGAGGCAGATAAGCGCCTGCTCGAGCCTTTTTTACCGCGCTTAAGCAAACTTATCGAAGATGCTCGAGGTCAGCGGTGAAACAGATCCTGAGCTTAGTTATTTTGTCCTGGCTTTCTCTGGCTATGGCCTGGAACCCCAAAGCGTTTGAAGTTTATTGTGGTGAACCCTATCATCAGGCAGGTAAGACGGAAGCGGCTGCCATTTTTGCTGCAGCGTCTGCTGAAGTTTTTGGGACTGAGCTGATACAGCTTCTAGACCCAGATGCAGAGGTTAAAGGTATTTACCCTAATAGCTATATGTTCTATGAGCGTTTTGCGGGTATTTTTGATCCAGATGTGGCAGCTAACCAGGACTGTGTAAGCGCAAGTCGTAAGCAAATGGTGGCCTCTTATGCCGCTGAAATCCTGCAGACCTTAGAGGGCTTAGGTTTTAGTTCCCCGGAGCGCAAACGCCTGGGCCCAGTTTTTGTGAATGCTGCAGGTCAAAGCTTTATAAAAATCTATGCTGTAGAGAACTTTGATGGGATTGCTTCGACGCTCAGCCCTTGCACAGGCTCAAGGTTTGATGATATGCGCCTTTCTTTTATGCGTTTTAATGCTGGTCAACTAAATAATTCGCCGCCTATGCAGCTTTATTATATTTTGGCGCATGAACTGGTACACGTGGTACAAAATAATCAGCCAGTTCGCTACTTAGCCAATACCGATAATTGCAATTTGCCGGGCTGGCTTGGGGAAGGTACTGCTGATGCACTGGCAGTCTATCTGACCCATAAGCATTTCCCTAACTATTATCCGCCGATCAGTCTGGGTATTGGTAAAAACATTCATGGTCTTAGACCCTATGACAAAAACCTCGCCTGGCAAAACAGTCAAAAGTTGCCTGACTACCGCAGTAGTTCCTTCTGGACGTATCTGGCGGATAGGTACCATAGGGGCAAGTATGACTTTTTGGCCAACTATTTTGCGGTGCCAGATGCCAAAACGGGCAGTGATGACTGGTTCGCCTGGTTGCATACAGCCCTGCTCAAAGATGACTCGGTAAAGGCAAATAGCAAAGCGGGTTTATATCTTGTTTTTCCAGATTTTCTGGCAAATTATGCTGGCTGGGGAAGCAAAAAGTATCCTCATATAGACGAAAAACTGTGGCTGAATGAGGCGTTTGGCGGGTGCCACACCGTTAGCCTTTCTCCGCAGCAGTCTGTCCGTGGACTAAGTCTTGAACTCGAGCCGCTAAGTGGTCAGTGTGTTCGTATCAGTGTAGGTGGGTTTAACGCAGGTCAGCTTAGTGCAGTTAAGTTGATGGTTCAAGATAGCAGTGAAGCTGCACTTGATAATTTGCATCTGGCACCTGTTTCTATGACTTCCAAGATGCAAGGTTATGGTCAAAGCTTTAATTGCTATGAAATGACGCAAAAGTTTCCTCAGGGTAGTTGCCTGGAAAAACCCTTTACGGGTGCTAAAGCCAGTCAGGGGCAAGACGGTAATAACTATGTCAAAACCTGGCTGTCCTTACCACAAGAGACAGCCACAGGCAGCTACGAAAATCTTTTCATTGTGGTGCATAGTCCGCTTAATCCTAGTCAGCAACAACATGGCAACCGAGTCAAGCAAAAAGTCACCCTGCAAATTGGGCTCGAGACCTCTGCTTTTAACAATACGGTTAAACCGGCAACGCAGAAAACTCAGGGACGCGTCACCAATCCAGCAGCCAGCAATGCCGATGAACTGGGCGCAACCCCTATGAAAGGCGGCGAGGCAGGTGGCAATCTGGCAACAATAATGACCAATCCTGATCTTATGTCGCAGATGATGTTTCTCATGCCGCAAATGCCTGTTGATATGGGCGCGGTTATGTCTGGAGCAGGGTTTTCTGGGCTCAATCAGATTAGTCTGGAAGAAGTTAGTCTGGAGGACGAACTCGAGCCTGGACTGAGCTTTACGATCAGCCTCTTACCACCCGGGCTTTCCTTTGGAGCAAGGGGAAGCTTTAAAGGGGTAGCGATGGGAATGTTAGATCCGCAAACAGGCTTAGAGGGCATATTTTTCCCCTGGCCATTGCCAAAAGAAGGAGAAATGCCGGAAAACGGTGTGGTGGAAGTACTCGAGTACAGCGAGTACCTGCTTCACCTCAAAGCCAGCGGTACGGTTTGTCAGTGGGGGAATATCCAGCGCGATGCCAGTGGCAGTGTGGTAGGTTGCAGCAAGGTAGATAGCTTTTCAGGTGAAATCATAAAGCCTTTTGGCTGGCTTTATGATTTAAACCAGACCTTTAGCAGCATAGATACACCAGGGATGGAGGCTTACCGTAAAGATTTGCTCGGCAGTCTGGTCAATCTTGGCCTACCTCTTCCGAGTTTCCCAGATGTCACTGAGCCAGACGCAGAGACGGATATCGATACTTCAAGTCCAGCGGCGGATGGGCTAGGGCCTTATGTCTGTACTTGTGCTTGCGATGAGTTTTTAGAAATTGAACGAGTAGCTACAGAATTAGAAGATTTGCCCGAAGGCACCATGCCGCCTCAGGAGCTTATGGAAAAAATGCAGTGTATTCCAAGTTGCATGATGCAGTACGCTCAGTGCGGTGAGTAGGTTTGTTAGTTGGTATATCAAGGCTCGAGTTTTGACTCGAGCCTTGATTATTAAATTAAACGAGGGGTGAGGATAACTCACCTAATAGCAAGCAAGGTATCCTGGAGTTTGAGGATGTCAAGACCTAGAGCGAGATTAAGCTTAGCAAGGAGAAGGTAAGTAAGAACTGCGAGTAAAACCAAAGGTCTAACATTGCGGATGCCTTTGACACGAAGCTGCTCAAGATTGAATAAATATTTAAGCTGACCCTGAAAAGGTTCAACCGTTGTTTTTCTTAAAGTGAAGGCTTCACGTACTTCGGGGTCATTATAGAGGACAGTACGTTCGCGTCGATGCTCTGGAGTATGTTTTTTAGCCTTGATAGGTGTGATAAGACTTATGCCTTGCTGGTCACAAAGTTCGTAACAAGCTTGCTCATCAAAACCAGTATCGCCAAAGATAACTTTTGTAGCTTTAGGAAGTTCATTGCCAAGTTTTTCTTTGAAGATTTCATAGTCTTTGACATTCGCAGGCGCTACTTCAACATCAAAAGGTAAAGCAGCTTTAGAAGGGCTACTAAGCAGACAGTGAACACGGTAACCATAGACCCAGTCACCACAACCACTTACTCCCCAATGGGCATCTGTATCAACATTGCCACAGTTTGGTAATTCTCCCTTATCACGCTGTTTCTTGTGCCAGACATTACCTTGTGCCTGCATTAGACTCGAATCTACACTCATGGCATCAGCCAGGGTCACATCCTCTTCTACAAATTGCTTATGCAAGTCACGAATTTGCTCACGCAGCAATAAGGGCAAGGCTTTGAAACGGTCACTTATGGTTGTGCGATGAGGACACCTGGGCAATCCTAATAAAGTCACTAGCTCAGGCTTTATGGCTAACTGTTTTGCCATTGTTTTAAACCCTGTTATCTGCTTGATTAACATATACAAGTACAGCTTGATCATACTTTTCGTTGGGTAAATATGTTTTTCTGAGTCGCAATTAATAGCCAAATCATCAACAAAGTTCAGAATGCTTTTTATTTCTAATGCTACTATCTCTTGAGTTTCCTTTTCTTTTGTCATAGCAAACTTAGGCTAAAGGAAACTCTTCCTTTTTTCAGTTCATAGTGTTTTTATGCACTCACCCCTCATATAAGCTGGATTAGTCGTCTTACGGTTTTCTTAAACAAAGCCAATGAGGCTGCAGTTGCTTACCTAATAAATATGTCGGTAGACATAAAGGGCTTTTGATAGCTTTAGTTTCAGAGTGAAAGGGTGAGGCCTGAGTTTGATATAGTAAACTCGACCCAAAGCCTAACTCTTAGAGCTTTGTTCAAGACGGTGAAGGTGCCAGCATGAAAATCGAACAGATAGAACTAAGACAGCTCAATGTTAATTTGAAATTTCGTTTTGAAACCAGTTTTGGTGTAGAACAAGAGCTGCAAAAAATCATTCTTATTTTGCGTAGTGAAGGCATTGAAGGCTACGCCGAGGCCACTTCGAATAATGTTCCGGGCTATAGCTATGAGACCAGCGCTACGGTTTGGGATGCACTCGAGAGTCACATTCTGCCAATCGTTATGGGTAAAGATTATCAGACGCCTATGCAGATTTTGCATGATTTAAAGAAAATACGTGGACACAATATGGCAGTTGCCACTTTAGAAACAGCCTTCTGGGATGCGCAGGCGAAAGCCGCCAATATGCCACTTTGGATGCTCTTGGGCGGAAGCCGTCAGGAACACCCGGTAGGTGCTTCTTTGGGTATTCAAAAATCAATAGAGGATACCGTAGAGATTGCCCAGCGCCATGCTGAGCAAGGCTATAAACGACTGAAATTTAAAATCAAACCCGGCTGGGATGTAAAGCCCCTGCAAGCTGTTCGGGCTGCTCTACCAGATATGCCCTTAACCGTTGATGCCAATAGCGCCTACAACCTGACGCAGACTCGAGTCTTTCAGGAGCTTGATGAGCTTGGCCTTGATTATATTGAGCAGCCACTAGCCTATGATGATCTGATTGACCACGCCAAATTACAAACCATGCTCAAGACCCCCATTTGCCTTGATGAATCCATCCATTCGCCAGAGGATTGTCGTAAAGGTTTGGCGCTAGATGCCGGGCGGGTTATTAATCTGAAGCTGGGCAGGGTTCGTGGTCACCTCATGTCCCGCCGCGTTCATGATGTTGCCTTTAGTTTTGGCGCGCCCGTCTGGTGTGGGGGCATGCTCGAGCTGGGCGTTGGTCGGGCTCACAATCTGCACTTGAGTTCTTTAGAAGGTTTTTCTCTTCCCGGTGACACTGCCAGTGCCAGCCGCTACTGGGAAGAAGACATCACTGAATTTCTTGATGCCAAAGACGGAGTGCAGCGCATTCCAGAGGGTCCAGGCATTGGTGTGAACCTTAAGCATGATCTGATTGAGAAGCTAACGGTACGTAAGGCTCTTATCGATAGTTAAAACGTAGGTGCTCGCCCTAAGTTTGAAAGCTTTTAGCCTGGGATTGTCAGCGGCCTTATCACCTGGCCCATTCCAGGCATTTTTATTGGCTGAAGCACTACGCTCGGGTTTTCGGCGTAGTATTCTGCTCATTTTTTCACCCCTCCTGAGTGATGGGCCCATTATTTTACTGGTCTCACTGCTTCTCTCACGCCTTCCGCCAGTATTTCTGGGGGGCTTGCAGCTTCTGGGCGGTTTTTTTCTGCTTTATCTTGTGTATGAAAATGCCAGACTGTTGAGGTTAAAAACCCAGCTCGAGACAAAGCCGAGTTATCCCGGTATCGTTAAAGCCAGCCTTATCAATTTTCTTAATCCAAATCCCTGGTTGTACTGGGCAACGATTGGTGTGCCCTTACTGATAGATGCCTGGCGGCAAGGGGCTGCCTTAGCCGCTCTTTTTTTACTTTGTTTCTACGGCACTATGATGCGGGCTTTGGCGGGTCTGATCTTTTTATTTAGCCGGTCAGGTCGTTTAAGCCCTGGTTTTCAGCGAGTGCTTTTGGGCGTAGCCATAACCTGCCTTTTGGGTATTGCCCTTTATCAAATAATGACGGGGCTAAAAACCCTCATTTGAAAGAGGTGTTTTTATCTGACTTAAGTCTCTTAAAAAGCTGTCGAACGGTCTATCGTTTTTCTTCCTATAGCATGCCTGACTTTTTGATATATTTTGCCTATGAATCTGGGATTTTTGAATAATATTACGCCTCAAGAAGAAGAGGAATGGGGGAATAGACAGCTCGAGTCGTTTCAGGCTTTTTTTGCTCAGGCAAATAGCCCTGTAAGCCTTACCGAGTACCGAGTTACTGAAGGTGAACTGCCCGCTTTACCTAATGAGTACGAGGCTTATATTATTTCTGGCTCGGCGGCGGGGGCTTATGAAGACAAGCCCTGGATACTCGAGCTAAGCAAGTTTATTCAGACGGTCTATCAGGCAGGTGAGCAAAAACTGGTAGGTATTTGTTTTGGGCACCAGATTCTGGCGCATGTACTGGGGGGCGAAACGCAAAAATCAAGTAAGGGCTGGGGACTTGGAAGACGTGAATTGCAGTTGGGCAACGTTCCCGAGTGGATGACCTCTATCCCTGACGTATCCAGGTCTGCGCTTTACTATGCTCATCAGGATCAGGTTGTACGCCTGCCAGAAGGTTCAATCTGCCTTGCCGGTAATGACTTTTGCTCATTTGAAATGTTCACCCTGAGAAATCAGGTTTTTGGTATTCAGGGACATCCTGAATTTTCTGATGCAATTGCACAAACGACGGTTAATTTTTTGCGAGACAGAGTTCCAGAGGATATCGGTGAAGCTGCGGAGTATTCCCTTAGGCAGGGTTCTGCTGCGGGTGCATTGGTGGCTCAGTGGATTGTTGATTTTATTGCCTATGGAGCTTAAAGGCTAGGCGTGCCCATGGTTTCACTGACTCCTTTCAGGGTAGGCATGTCTTTTCCGGCAACGTCTGGCGGTAGGAAAAGCAAGTTTCTGACTACCGAGTTTGTGAAGGAAAACCATAACGGCTCATGGCTAATCGCTACAGGTGAAAACTTAAACAAGCTATAAAACAGAGAATTACACAACGCTAGGCTGCTCCCGTTCGCGCTAAACTCGGCGTATACAGTTTATACGCTTTTCAATGCATTTGAAGGGATTGTCATGCCAGCAAGTTTAGAACAAGTCAAGCGTCGTATTGCACTTAGTAAAACAAAACTCAGTAAAACAAAATCAAGTAAAACAAAGCCTGATTTAGCCCAATTTGCCGATTTGCTCTACGGTAAAGCTAATAAAGAGTTTATGGCGAGTTTTGATACGGAAACGCTTTTTGCCATTGCGGTTTCTGCTTTTCGCTTTTTGCAGCAAGGAAATAGCGACTTAAGTTTGCGCGTTTATAATCCTGAATATCAAACAGAAGGCTGGGAAACAAGTTATACCATCATTGAACTGCGCTTGAAAGATAGACCCTTTATTGTCGATTCGGTTCGGGCTGCTATCGCTCGCTCAGGCTACGAGTTGTATCATTTGCTCCATCCGATTATTGCGATACGGCGAGATGAAGAAGGGCTATTAGAGAGTTTTGCCCTCGAGGGTGAAAGCAGCGAGCGTGAAGCTTACGAACTTTATTTTATTGACCGTATTTATGATGAAGAAGAGCGGGCGCAGCTCGAGACCCGTATTCGTTCGGTCCTGACCGATGTCATTTTGGCTACAAAAGATTACAGTGCCATGCGGCATCAGCTTGAAAATCTGGGTCAATATTTGCATAACCTCTATAATCTGGCGCTAAGGAAAAAGCAGGAGGACAGGGCAGAAGCTTTTGTAGAATATGCCTCGTTTTTGAACTGGCTCGATGAAGACAATTTTGTTTTTCTGGGTTACCGTGAGTATGAGATAGTCAGTCTGGACTTGAGTCTGCACCTTCAGGTGGTTTCAGATTCGGGCTTGGGTATCTTGAGTAAATCTGGCAGCAACTATGACAAACCTGTCGCGCTGGCTGATTTGCCCGAGGAACTTCGGGAACGCGTACAGGGAGGACGTACCCTGATGGTCAGCAAGACCAATGCCGAATCTACCGTGCATAGGCCCGTGCGCATGGACTATATTGGCGTTAAAAAATTGGGGGAAAACTGGTCAGTCATTGGTGAGCAGCGCTTTATAGGACTTTTTACCTCAAAGGCGCTGGCAACGCCTGTGCAGCATATTCCCTTACTTAGACTAAAGTTGCGGCAGGTTTTGGCGCTGGATAAGGCCGTTCCAGGTTCGCACGACTATAAGCAAATCACCACCATTTTTAACAGTATGCCTAGAGACGGTCTTTTTTGGGCTGAAGTTGAGCAGCTTCACCGTGACATAAGAACCATTATGAGCCTCGAGCAAGAGCGCGGGGTACGTCTGAGCATTCGCCCGGACCCTTTAGGACGAGGACTTTCTGCGATGGTGATGATGTCGCGTGACCGCTTCAATGCCGAGGTTAGACGCGATATTCAAAGTTATTTGCAGAATGCTTTAGAGGCCAGCCATGTGGACTATCAGCTGGCGATGGGGCAGGATGAATCGCAGACCAGATTGCACTTTTTCTTTATGACACAAAAAAGTCAATTTGATCTTGATTTAATCAGGCTCGAGCGCGACATTGCCGAGTTTACGCGCACCTGGGACGATCACCTGGAAGACTTGCTTGTCGCCAGCCTTGGTGAAGTTCGGGCCAAGCAGCTCCTGAATAAGTATCTTAGTGCGTTTGATGATTCTTACCGGGCTGAAGTTGGCTTTGCTACGGCCCCCAAAGACATTGAAAAATTTGAAGCCTTAAAACAAAAGGAATATTTAGTTGATCTTATCAATCCTCTTGATGAAGACGAGCCAGTCACGCAAATCAGGATTTATCATCAGCTTAAACGACTGGTCTTAAGCGAAGTCATGCCTCTCCTCGAGAATCTGGGCTTTATTGTTTTAGAGCAAAACGCCTATAGCCTGACGCCTCTAGGACTGGCGATGGACGTGTTTAGTGTGACCGATGGTCAGGGAAAGCAGCTTGACCTGCGCAGTCATGGTGAAAGGCTGATAGAGGCCATTCACGCTCTTCTTTACCACGAAGCAGAAAATGACCCACTTAATCAGCTTGTGCTGGCAACCAATCTAAACATTCGCCAGGTCTTTATGATCCTGGCCTACCGCATGTACTATGTGCAGCTCAATGCTACTGCCAGCCGGGATTTTGTCAGTCAGACCCTGCTGAACTATCCGGAGATGGCTGAGTTGCTTTATGCTGCTTTTGCCGCCAAATTTAACCCTAACTTTGATGGGGATCGTCTGGCCGCCCTCGAGCAAATCAAGTCTGATTATGATGAGGCCCTTAAGGCAGTTCCCTCTCTGGTTGAAGATACTTTGTTACGCCGTTTGTTTAATCTGATCGAAGTGAGCCTGCGCAGCAACTTTTATCTCAATAAACCCGTGATTAGTTTTAAGCTCGAGTCCCAGAGAGTTTCTTCTATGCCAAGCCCCAGACCGCTTTATGAAATTGGCGTCTACGGCCTTGACGTTGAGGGAACGCATTTGCGCGGTGGCAAAGTGGCGCGTGGGGGCATACGCTGGAGTGACCGTCCCGATGACTTCCGTACCGAAGTTTTAGGCCTCATGAAAACGCAAATGACCAAAAATGCCGTGATTGTTCCTGTAGGGTCCAAAGGTGGGTTTATCATTAAAAATGCGCCTCGAGACCGCTCGCTTCTTAAAGCCTATGTTGAGACGCAGTACCGCAGCTTTATCAGCAGCTTGCTGGACATTACCGACAATATCGTTGGCGGTGTCAGCGTTCATCCTAAAGAACTGATTGTTTATGATGATTTTGACCCCTATCTGGTGGTTGCTGCCGATAAGGGAACGGCAACTTTTAGCGATCTTGCCAACAGTATTTCTGCCGAGTACGGCTTCTGGCTGGGTGATGCTTTTGCCTCGGGTGGCTCTCAGGGGTATGACCATAAAAAAGAAGGGATTACCGCCAGAGGTGCCTGGGAATGTGTTAAAAGACATTTTGCCGAGATGAAGCTTGATGTGATGCAAGATGAATTTACGGCCTTTGGCATTGGCGATATGTCAGGAGATGTGTTTGGGAATGGCATGCTTTATACCCCCAAACTTAAGTTGCTGGCAGCCTTTAATCACCTGCATATTTTTCTTGACCCCAGACCCAATGCGCAGCTAAGTTTTGAAGAGCGCCAGCGCCTCTTTAAGTTGTCGCGCTCGAGCTGGACGGACTATAACGAGTCGCTCATCAGTCAGGGTGGTGGTGTTTTTGAGCGAACTGCCAAAGCTATCGAGCTGAGCCCCGAGGTTCAGGAAATGCTAGGGTTAACGGTTAAAACTCTGAGTGGTCAGGAGCTGATTCGCGCGATTCTCAAAATGAAAGTTGATCTTTTTTGGAATGGCGGTATTGGTACTTATGTTAAAGCGAGCAGTGAAGATCATGAAGATGTCGGTGACTCGAGCAATGATGCGGTGCGCATTGACGCGCCAGAGCTTCAGGCTCGAGTGGTCGGCGAAGGGGGAAATCTGGGCTTTACCCAGCTTGCCCGGATTGAGTATGCCCTTGCCGGAGGACGCATAAATACCGACGCTATAGATAATTCTGCCGGGGTTGATATGTCAGACCATGAGGTCAATATAAAAATTATGTTGCAACCCTTACTCAGTTCCGGCGAGCTTTCTGAGGTGCAGCGTAACAGATTACTCGAGCAAATGACCGATGAAGTCAGCGAGCTGGTACTGGCAGATAACTATTCTCAGTCTCTGGCACTGGCGCTTGCCGAAGCGCAGAGCCGCCAGGATTTAAACCCGTTTTCTGAGCTTATGGATACCTTAAGTAAAGAGGGAGGACTTAATCAGCAGGTGGAGTTTTTGCCTAACCGTGAAACGCTCGAGGCTCGCCAGGAAAAAGAGCTGGGGCTTACCCGTCCTGAGCTGGCTATTTTGCTTGCCTATAGCAAAATGCACACCTATGCCCAGCTATTGGCAAGTGACCTACCCGATAAGTCGGCTTATTCCAGGTTTTTACTCCATTATTTTCCACAGGTTTTGCAAAAGCAGTATGCAGCAACCATTCAAGCTCATTCGCTCAGGCGTGAAATTATTGCCACGCAAATGACCAACACGTTAACTGATCTTCTGGGTATTGCTTATCTGAATCAGCTGCAAAGAATAGGTTCGGCATCTTTTTCTCGAGTTGTTGAAATAAGTCTGGATAGTTTAGAGCGCTTTGGTTTTTATGACCTGATTGACCATCTGGCAGCTTCTGATCTTAGCCAGGAGAACCGTTACCAGATTTTGCTCAAATTAAGACAGGTGGTAAGCGATCTGAGTCTTTACCGTTTGAGCCATGACCTTACAATAGATCATAGAGACCTGGCGCAATTTCAGGCAAAACTCAAATTGCTGTTACCCAAGAGGGAGCAAAAACATTATGAAAAGACGACATCGCAGTGGCTGAAGCAGGGTGTTTCTGCTGATCTGGCTAAGCAACTGGTTGCATTTGATTATCTGGTAAGTAGTCTGGGGCTCTTTTCGCTTAAGCAAGATCTGAATGCCAGCCTCGAGACCGTAGCCGAGGTGTTTTACAGCATTGGTGAAAGCTTGCAGCTGGGCTGGTGGCGAGACGGCTTAAAAGAGCTGGCGGCTACGACCCATGACAAGTGGGAAAAGCGTGCCTTGCAGAACCAGACGGCCGCCTTTCGCAAGCTACAGGACGATCTTAGCCGACTAAAGATAAGTCAGCCAGACGTTTGGCAGGAAAAAGAAGGAGGGCTCGAGCTCTACCAGCAAGACTTGGGCGAGATTCGTACGGGTAAGCAGCTAACCCTGGCAAGCGCAGAGGTCATGCTAAGAAGCCTACAGCAGCACTTTTTAACTACCTAAACGGACTTTAGTTGATCAGCCTTACTGAGAAATAAAGAGAAGCCAAGGAGGTGTTAGATACTTAATTTACCTGTGAATCTGCTCAAATTGACTTGCCAAAAAGTGTCATCTTTGTTAGACTATCTTTCGCTCGATTTGGGCCCTATTCGGTGGTAGCTCAGTGGCAGAGCGATCGGCTGTTAACCGATTGGTCGTAGGTTCGAATCCTACCCGCCGAGCCAAAGAGCGTCTGAGACGCCAAAACAAGCGCAGTATGCTAAACAAACTACTGCGCTTGTTTTTTTATGTTGTTTGTGCCAATTGCTATAAGACAAGAATAAAAATCTGTAGCAAGGTAATCGTTAAAGCTTTGGTCTGAAAGAAAATAGGTCGTTTAGGATGATCTATCTCAAATTGGTTACTCAGCTAACTAGCTGATACCTGCTCTATCACATTTCAACTTTTACGAATCACCGATTTCAGCATGTTGCTCTAACACTGTTACTATTCACTTGACGCGTAAGCAATTGCTTACCTATACTGATTATATGATGGTGGCTTCAAATTACGAAGGGGATGTTTTCACGGCAATTAGTCATCCGGCTCGTCGTCATATGCTTGATTTGCTGGCAGAAGCTGATTACTCAGTTAACGCACTGGCCGGTCATTTTGACATGAGTCGACCAGCGGTTTCTCAGCATCTGCGGGTTCTGCTCGAGGCTGGGCTGGTAAGCGAAGAGCGGCATGGCCGTGAACGTCATTACCATCTTGTTCCTGAAAAACTTGGACCTGTACGGGACTGGCTTGCACACTATGAGCATTTCTGGGATGACCGTTTGCAGCGTCTACAGCAGCATTTGGCAAAAGGGGCAAAAAATGGCTAAGAGGATTCAACGAGAAATACTTGTGCCACAGCCCGTGGAGCAGGTTTGGTTGGCTCTTGCAGATAGTGATAGTCTGGCCCAGTGGATGTTTCCGAATAATTTTGAACCCTATGTTGGTCACCACTTTTGCTTTCATGTGCCGCCAAAGCCTGAAGTCGGCTTTGATGGAATGGTGGTGCGCTGTGAGGTACTCGAGTGTGAGTCACCAAGTAGCCTGGCATTCACCTGGTCTGTTGATGGGCTTTCCGATACTCGAGTAAGTTTCAGACTCGAGCCTGATGGCGACGGTACACGCATCCGCTTTGAACATTCAGGCTTTGACGTTTCTCAGTGGGGTGAGCATGCGATTCGAGGGGCAGAGTATGGTTGGGCGTCTATGCTCAAAAAGTTGCCAGATGTCGCAGCTGGTCTGGTAGCCAGTATGCAGGAAAAGGATGTTTGATGGGCCAAGCAAACCCCAAGGTTGATGCATTTATTAC
Source organism: Trueperaceae bacterium (assembly GCA_020431825.1). Taxonomy (GTDB): domain Bacteria; phylum Deinococcota; class Deinococci; order Deinococcales; family Trueperaceae; genus JAHEBB01. The sequence goes on from JAGQHN010000053.1 coordinate 31,156, forward strand.
CCGTGCGAAAAAGTGGCAGGAGGAGTTTAAGACTCTAAGAAGTATTGTACTAGACTGCGGCCTTAGTGAAGAACTGAAGTGGGGCGTACCCTGCTATACATTTCAGCAAAGCAACATCGTTTTAATTCATGGCTTCAAAAATTACTGTGCTTTGCTGTTTCATAAAGGTGCTTTACTTAAAGATGCCAAAAAGCTATTAATCCAGCAAACCGAAAATGTGCAGGCAGCGCGCCAGTTGCGCTTTACAAGTGTTCAAGAAATTACAGCAATAGAAGCTCTTATAAAGGTCTATATCAGAGAAGCAGTTGAAGTCGAAAAAGCTGGTCTGAAAGTAGATTTTGGTGCAAAGCACGATCTGGTCTTTCCCGAAGAGTTTATCAATAAACTTGACGACATTCCTGACTTAAATCGCGCCTTTGAATCCCTGACCCCGGGCAGACAAAGAGCTTATAACCTATATTTTTCCGCACCCAAGCAGGCGAAAACCAGAGAGGCAAGAATTCAGAAATGTATCCCGAGAATACTCGAGGGAAAGGGATTAAATGATCACTAAATTTAACAGGCGTTTGGTTTTTCGCTGGATGCATCTCATTTTTAGCATTCCTATCCTTGGGTATATTTATAGTCCATTTGAAGCCATCCCGGATTATGCCCCACTTGTTCGCTTTGTATTTTTACCTATCCTTGCTCTTTCGGGACTCTGGATGTGGAAAGGCCATGCGGCTAAACGACTTTTTGCTGGCCGATCAGCCTGAGAAGGCTGCAAGTATTCAAGCTAATAGAGGTAGAAAATTATGAGCAGCAAAAAAGACCTGTCAATAGAGCAGTATGAAGAGTTACTAAAAACCTTGCAAACTCGCTTTGAGCAAAACATGAATCGTCATGAAGGTCTTGTCTGGAGCAAGCTCGAGGCAAAGCTGGATGCCAGTCCTGAAAAACTCTGGTCGCTCTATGAAATGGAGGCGACAGGCGGTGAGCCAGATGTGGTGGCTTATGACGAGGAAACGGATGAATATCTTTTTTATGACTGCTCGGCAGAGAGCCCCAAAGGTCGCAGGAGTTTTTGTTATGACCGTGAAGCGCTCGAGTCCCGCAAAGAGCATAAGCCCAAAAACAGCGCTACCGATTTGGCAGCATCTATGGGCATTAAGCTTTTAACCGAAGATGAGTATAAGCGCTTACAAGACCTTGGACAATTTGATACAAAAACCTCGAGCTGGCTAAAAACCCCTGCCGATATTAGAAAACTAGGGGGTGCCATCTTCGGAGATTATCGGTTTGGTCGGGTCTTTATCTATCACAATGGAGCAGAGTCTTATTATGCGGCTCGAGGCTTCCGGGGTTCATTAAGAGTCTGATTGTTAGGAAGTCTAGAGAGAAATCCTTGCCTCAGATCTGCCGAGCTGTAATACCGATTCCGTTTAATTCCTTAATGCAAGGAATTAAACGCGAGTGGAAAACAGTCCTGAACCACAGGTAAGAAAAGGTAAAAGCATCTGAGATGCTAAGCTCTGCTGGCTGAGTCTGAGGTTTACTCCAATAGGAGCTTTTACCTGTTTCGACTATGATTGCTGAGTATTGGCAAAATCGTTGATGATACCACCGGTTCAAGACTGTTTGAGAAGAATCGGACAAAAAGATGTTTATTTCATTAGGGATATTATCGGAATCCGTATCACAGGCTGCTTTTAGGCTTGCGATTCATCCCCAACAGTTGATTGGCGATAAGGCGTATCTTTTGCTTTTTCTAAAACAATACGACCATAAACTTCTGCCATATCTTTAAGCTGAGGCGCAATCCAGTAGGGTACGTCTTGCCAGGTAAAGCGCCAGCTCCAGTTTCCAGCGGCCTCGCCTGGGGTATTCATACGTGCCTCTGAACCCAAACCCAGAACATCCTGTAGCGGAACCAGCGCCATGTCGGCAACCGAAGAAAAGGCCAAGCGCATAAACTCCCAGGCAATAT
>JAGQHN010000054.1:0-11203 GCA_020431825.1 Trueperaceae bacterium
AGACTCGAGGCCCTCATCTGGTTTAATGAAGATAAGGAAACGAGCTGGCAGGTTAATAGTTCAGACTTAGCCTTACAGGCCTTTCGAGACAGCCTTGCCGGTGATACCGTCGTGGCAGGCCTTCAGTAATCCCTACCTGCTTCCCCTAACCTGAGCTTCTTATCTCCACTAGACCAATCACAACGTTTTAATAGCTACTTAATTCCTCTTTACTTAGGTTGGGCCCAATTGCTTTGCAAGCCCCTCCCAAAAAATAGACGCTTTACTGGCTTACTTCCATTTATTAGGATCACCAAAAATCAGCACTTTACGCCGCTTCTTAGTTTGCGCAGGTTCAGGTTTGTCTTCTTGTTTAGGCGTTTTCTCTTTAGGTTCGGCTTTTGCTTTTAGACTGACTTCAGCTTTCTCTGGCTCTTTTCGTTCTTTGCGAAGGGGGGTTCGGAGTTGCTTGGGTGGTGCTTCATACTCCGTTTCTTCTTCTGATTCTGGCTCGGGAACTTCCATATAAGCTGGAATCAGGTCAATCTGCCGCTGCACAGCTTGACTGGCTAGTATTTTGATCTCGAGCTTTTCGCCAAGTTTAAAGGTCTTCCGGGTGTGTTTACCTAAAAGCATCATCGAATCTTCTAGATACATGTAGTAGTCATCATCAAGTTGTGAAACATGGATTCGCCCCTCAACCCCGTTAGGAAGGCTAACAAATATGCCAAAATTGGTGACCCCACTAATGATTCCAGGGAAACTCTCACCCACGTGCTCACTTGCCCAGCGCGCATGATAGTACTTGGTCAGGTCCCGCTCGGCATCTTCTGCCATACGCTCTTTACTACTGGTATATTCTGCAAGCTGGGGAAAATCGCTGCGCATTCTTTCTTTTAAGGTTGGTGAAAGACGGTGCTGCAAACTTGCCCTTAGCGTACGGTGTACTACCAAATCTGGATAGCGTCTTATCGGACTGGTGAAATGCAGGTAGTAGTCAAAAGCCAGACCAAAATGCCCTATATTTTCCGCACTGTAACGCGCCTGTTTCATTGAACGAAGCAGCAAATTACTGACCATATTGGCTTCTGGTTTACCTGCTACCTGTTTTAATAGTTGCTGTAAATCTTGAGAACTGGTTTTACCTGGGTCAAGCGTGTAGCCAAGTTTGTTTAGGGCTTTGTGCAAGTTGGCTAGCTTCTCTTCGGAAGGGTCTTCGTGAACTCGAAACAGGGCAGGTATATCTTTTGAGGCCAGCTCTTTTGCCACCAGACGATTGGCCAGGAGCATAAGTTCCTCGATGAGTTGTCTGGCAAGGTTACTGCGAATTGGTTTTAGCTCGAGGTCTCCCTCATGCACATCAACTCTGGCCTCAGTAAAGTCAAAGTCAAGCGCACCCTCGGCAAAACGCTGTTCTCGCAAACTTTGTGTAAGGTCTATCAGAACTTTAAGATCAGGACCTAGTTTGCCTTTCCCTCTGGGCAATTTCTCACCTTCAGCAAAAGCTTGCACCTGTTCATAGGTCAGCCGCGCTTTTGATTCAATAACGGTTTCTTTAACCTTATAGGACTTAACTTCGCCCTTCCGACTGATATCAACCAGAACAGATAGGGTGAGTCTTGGCTGTCCCTCGACCAAAGAACAAATGCCATTGCTAAGCTCTTCGGGCAGCATGGGCAAAACCTGCCCCGGCAAATAAACACTGGTCGCGCGGTCTTTCGCCTCTTTATCAAGATTTGTGCCTTCAGCCACATAGTAAGAAACATCGGCAATATGAATGCCTACACGCAGTAAGCCATCCTTTTTCTTGTCCAGACGCTCGAGCGAAATGGCATCATCAAAATCTTTGGCATCTTCCCCGTCAATGGTGAAACTGGAAATTTGCCGCAGGTCACTGCGCCCTTCTCGCATTTCTCCGGTCACGGCAGGGGGAACAGCTCTGGCTTCCTCGAGCGTTTCAGCATCAAAGTCATCTTTGAGATCGTACTTAATGATGACGGCTTTGGTTTCAATCTCCGGGTTATCGCCGTTGCCTAGAATCTCGGTGACTTCACCAAAGGGATCATTTTCTCCAGAAACTTCAGGCCAGTGCATGGTTACCACAATGCGCGTCCCAGCATCTAGCTGGCCCACGGAATCAGGTAAAAGCAAGATGCGCTCGCGCAATTTGGGGGAATCAGGGCGCAAAATGGCATAGCCCTTGGCGTACTCGAGCGTTCCCACTATCTGCTGATAACGCCGCTGTAAAATTCGGACGATTTCGCCACTTGTTCGGTCATTTGCCCGCTTGGTGGGGTTGGGTCTTGCGACAACGCGGTCACCATCCCAGGCACCTGCCAGATTTTCCGCCGGAATAAACAGGTCTTCTGTCTTTTCCTTAGTTTCCGGAATAACAAAACCGTAACCGCCCGAGGTAACCTGCAAGCGCCCAATAATTAAATTCATCTCCTGAGGTAAGCCATAGCTGCGGCGCCGTGTACGGATAAGTTTTCCCTCATCAACCAGTTCACCCAGCGCATGTCGAAGAGGTGTACGGTTCTTGATTTTGAGTCGTTTTTGCAACTCCTGTAAGTGCCAGGGTTTCTCAGGATTTTGTTTAAAAAACTGGAAAAGCTGGTCTTTATCGATTTCTTGATTCGTTTGCATTAGGGCTAGTGTAGCCTGTTTGGAAAAGCCAAGACAGTCGAAACATTGCATTTTTAGAGGCTCGAGGCCTCTAACATAGCGACTGAACCGCTCTTTCAGGGGCTATGATCGGATCCTTTCACTCTTAAAATTGCCTTATTACATACCTAAACGTTTATGTATAGTGCTAAAAAAGTCTTTCCTAAAAGCAACTCTCAAGCAACCCTGTAACAAAATCTTCATACTTTACTCACAAATTCTACCTTTTCTTAAATCCGTACGCTGGTCACTGAATGCGAGAAAGCTACTTCGTAAGCTAGTTTTACAATGCGTGTTTACAGGTCAGTTTAACAGGTCATTTGTCTCACAAATTGAAACCACGAATGCTTTAAGCTAGATTCGGGTGTTAAATACTTAACATTAGGATTTTACATTATGAAACAGATTCTTCTTCTTTTACTACTTCTTACTCTTTTATCTGCTTGCGCGTCCAAATCCAGTTTTGCCATAAGTTTGAGCAAGGAAGCTATTGAGCTTGACCAGGGTCCTGGCGAGGGAAAAACCAACATCGCAACTCTCACTGTTACCGTGAGCCGTAGTGGCTCAAATAGCAGTAGTGTAAACCTCGAGGCAAGCAACCTACCAAATGGGGTGACTGTTAACCCCGTTGTTATTTCTGCAGGCAAAACAAACGGAACCCTGACCTTTGTGGCTAGCCAAACGGCAGCAGAAGGCGATTATGAAGTCACTGTGAAAGGAACAAGTGACAATACAAGTGCTGAACGTACGGTCCGTGTAAAAATCTTTGCCAATTCTGACTTTATCCTTATTCCGAGTCTTTCAAGCTTGACGCTGGAACAAGGATCGGTAAGCAGTCTTGAAGTGCAGGTAAGCCGCGATGTGAGCTTCCGTGGTGATATTACGGTAGATCTTGAAACGAACCCTTTTGTAGAAGCGAACTCGGTTACGCTGGCAGATAGTCAAACGGTGGCCAAGCTCGAGCTAACCCCTCTGCAAATATCATCTGGCGTTAAGACAATAAACATCCTTGCGCAGTCGGAAAATAGTCGTTATACCTACCCAATAGAATTCACCGTTATGCCCCCTGCTGCCGACCCGGACTTCGATTTTTCTCTAAGCCCCACAGAGCTCGAGCTGCCCTGGAATTTGGAGCGCGACCTTAAAGTCTCTGTCCTTAGAAATAGTCGCTTTACAGGTACAATTGAAATTTCGCCTGTTAACGTACCTGATGGTATTACTGTCTCCAGCCTTACGCTAGATGCAGCGCAGCAAACAGGAATAATAAAACTCGAAGCTGGTCCAGACACTGGCACAAGCACAGCCAAAATTGTTTTTGAGGCCCTAGGCACAGGTGACTTTGCCAATGTTAGAAACACCGCTACACTAACGGTAACTACTCTTGAAAAACCCACCATCAAAACAGAGGTTCTGGCTACCGGATTAACGATTCCCTGGGATATTGAATTTGCGCCAGATGGCAGTCTCTATATTACAGAGCGTGGCGGAAAAACCAAGCTTTACAAGGATGGTGCCGTAACGGAACTGAGCAATTCACTTGCCGTTTATGCACCTGGCGGAGAGCCAGGCCTCATGGGTATGACCCTTGACCCAGATTTTGCCAGCAACAACCATATGTATGTTTGTTACACCTATGAGGTCAACAAAGTTCATGAAAACCGGATTTCCAGAGTTACGGTGAGCGGCTCGAGCCTGATTGATGAAAAAATACTCGTCGATGAGATTCCTGGTGGCAGCATTCATGACGGTTGTCGTCTGAAATTTGGTCCAGATGGCAATCTCTATGCGAGCACTGGCGACGCAGGTTATCCCAATTTTTCGCAGGACACCAAAAATCTTGCTGGTAAGATTCTCCGTATTAAGCCTGATGGTAGCATCCCTTCCGATAACCCTTTTGGGACAGCAGTGTGGACCTACGGTCTTAGAAATACCCAAGGTCTGGTCTTCCATCCTAATGGCAATCTTTACGGCACTGAACATGGCGACGCCGATAATGATGAAATTAATAGCCTAAAGATCAACAAGAACTACGGTTGGCCCAATGTCAATGGTACTCAAAAAGTCGATGGTTATGAACCTGCCTTACGTGCTTATACACCAACAATCGCCCCGGCAGGCATTATCGTTTATGAGGGTGACTTGTTTCCAGAGTTTCAAGGGGACTTGCTCTTTGTTACTTTAAAAACAGGTGGCCTTCATCACCTTGAACTAAATGAAGATGGCAGCATAAAAGCTGATAACCTGATTTTTGATAATGACTTTGGTCGCCTGCGTGATATTGAGGTTGCCCCAGACGGACGTATTTTCATTGTCACCTCCAATCAGGATGGTCGGGCCCGGGGCGATTTAGGTTTCCCGTTAGAGGAAGATGACCGTCTTATTGCATTAAGCAGATAAAAGACCCCCTTCAACCAAGAAGAATGAACTGCTTAACCAGCAGTTCATTTTTGCTTTTTAGCCTAATCCGGTCTACTCAAGAATTGTTAAGGCACAAAAACCTAAACCCTCGGCCCTGCATGTCGAATGGCTTCAGTCGTATCTTCAGCATAGGTCTCGAAATTTTCCTGGAACATACGTGCCAGTGCTTTAGCTGCCTCATCATAAGCATGAGTGTCTTCCCAGTCGTTCCTGGGTATGAGTAAATCGCTGGGCACTTTCGGTGCAGATAAGGGTACATCAAAACCAAAAATCTCATCTTTCTGGTAGTCAACCGACTCGAGTGCTCCACTAAGCGCCGCGTCTAATAGCGCTCTAGTATAGCGCAACCGAATTCGCTCACCGGTACCGTAAGCCCCGCCGGTCCAGCCAGTATTTAGCATCCAGACGTTTGGCGTATGTTTTTTGATGCGCTCTCCCAGCATTTGGGCATAAACCGAGGGGTGCATCGGTAAAAAAGGCGCACCAAAACAAGCTGAAAATGTCGCTTTCGGTTCTGTTATGCCTCGCTCTGTACCTGCTACTTTTGCCGTATAACCACTGATGAAGTAGTACATCGCTTGTTCAGGGCTGAGCCTGGCAATAGGCGGCAATACCCCAAAGGCATCTGCAGAGAGAAAAAAGATATTGTTAGGATGCGAAGCTACCCCATCTGGTTCGATGTTTTCGAGGTGGGTAATAGGGTAAGAGCTACGCGTATTTTCTGTTTTAGAACCGTCCTCAAAATTTACGCTGCGGCTCACAGGATTCATGGTGACGTTTTCCAGGATGGTACCAAACTGATTGCTGGCACGGTAGATTAAAGGCTCGTCTTTTGGGGAAAGGCGTATCGCCTTGGCGTAGCAACCACCCTCAAAGTTGAACACTCCTTCGTCACTCCAACCGTGCTCGTCATCACCAATCAGAGGGCGGTTTTTATCTGTGGAAAGCGTCGTTTTTCCGGTCCCTGAAAGTCCAAAAAAGACCGCGACATCTCCTTTCTGACCAATATTAGATGAGCAGTGCATGCCCAGAATTTCCTTTTTAGTCAAGAGATAATTCATGACCGAAAAGATTGATTTTTTTATTTCACCTGCATACTTGGTGCCACCGATTAACACCAACTTTTCTTCAAAATTGATAATGACAAAAGCTTCACTACGAGTTTTGTCACGCGCCGGAACCGCCTGAAAAAAGGGCGCATGAAGTACCGTAAATCCCGGCACAAAAAGGTCAATTTCATCATCCCCTCTGGGCCGAATGATAAACATATTACGGCTAAAAAGGGCGTGCCAGGGACTTTCAGAAATTACCCTAACAGGCAGGGCAAATGTGTGGTCTGCCCCCGCATAAACGTCTTCAACATAGAGTTCTTGCTGAGCTAAGTAGCTTTTGACCCGCTTAGCTAATTCGGCAAAATCATCGGCGTCAAACGCCTGGTTTACCTCTCCCCACCAGATATCTTTGGAGCTCGAGGCCTCCTGAACAATAAATTTATCTTTGGGGCTTCTTCCGGTATAGGGCGTTGTGTCAACCACCAGCGCTCCCTGATTTGACATCTGCCCCAAGCCTTTACGAATGGTAATTTCATAAAGAAGAGGACTAGGAGCATCCCAGTAAACAGAGACTTGAGGTTTCAGTCCTAAGTCATCAAAATTTCTCATCAATCCCTCTTTCTCTAAGCCAATGAAAATGAAAAGACACTTGCGCTCATGAAGTTTATTGCCCTAAGTATGACCCACTTACGCTGAGCTTTGCAGTTGTACTTTTCAAAGAACAACCCTCGAGCAAATTTTTAGCACTGACTCAAAGAGAAAACGTGCCAGATTGCTCAAGAGTTAATAGCTACCCGTGACTCCACTGGACAACTCAATGGTAGGGTAAGCCGAAGATTAGCCGAAATTCGCTATTTTACTTAGCATCCTAAAATAGAGCCTATGCCTTCCAGGTTTTACCTAATAATCTTAGCCAATTCTTGTGGGCAATCTTCTCGATTAAATCATTGTTATAGCCATGTTTTTCCATGGCGACTAAGAGAGCCTGATTTCCTGTAACGTCAGCAATTGCAGCTGGGATACGTGCACCATCAAAATCAGACCCCAGACCCACACGGTCCTCTCCTAATTTGTCGATGAGATAGTCCAGGTGCTCGAGCATCACTTCTAAGCCCGTATTGGTATCAGGTTTGCCGTCGGCACGCAAAAAGCCAACCGCATAGTTTAATCCCACCATGCCATCAGACTCTGCGATTGCCTCGAGCTGTTTATCGGTTAGATTACGAGGCGAATTTGACAGGGCGTAGACATTTGAGTGGGTCGCAACAAGAGGCGCGTCAGACGTTGCCGCAACATCCCAGAAGCCCTTTTCCGTAATGTGGCTGAGATCGACCATTATGCCCAGGCTATTGCATTTTTTCACCAGTGCTTTTCCCGCAGAGGTTAAACCGTCACCCGTATCAGGATGTTTGGGAAAACTAAAAGGCACCCCAGTACCAAAGGCATTTTGACGACTCCAGACGGGGCCCAGTGAACGGAGTCCGGCCTGATAAAGCAACTCGAGCGTCTCAAGATTGACATCAATAGCCTCGGCACCTTCAATATGCATAATGGCAGCCATAGTGTTAGTCGCCAAGCAGTGCTCGAGTTCAGCAGCAGTCCGTACGACTTTAAACTTACCTTCTGATTCTCGCTCAATCGTAAACAGAAGGTTTGCCATAGAAATGACATCGTGCAGGGCCGAAATTCTATCTCTGGGTGGCGCCATGAGAAATTCAAAGCCTTTTTCTGTTTCTCTAAAACTACTATCCATATCATAGGCTTCACTTGGGGAATAAAGCGCAAAAAAGCCACCCGCAAAGCCGCCGCGCACCCCTCTTGGAAAGTCAATATGACCCTCTTGGGTTTCTTGAAAAAAACTTCCGTTTTCTCCTCGCTGCTTTTTATAGTAGGCGAGCAGAGTGTCATTGTGTCCATCAAAAACTTTAATCATAGGCTATTCTATCTCTCCGAGATTCATATGTAATGGCATTTTAAATGCATAGCGAACGCCTGTTAGACTAAAACCATGCAGTTGCCCCCTGGCTTTGAAACAAAAATGGAAACACTACTTGGCAACAAAGAGGCAGGCAAACTTTTTGAAGCCTTAGCCCAGGAACCCCGCTCTGGTCTGAGAGTCAACACGCTAAAACTGAACGCCAATGAATTTCGCGCTATGTCACCCTTTGAGCTTAGCGACTTAGCCTGGACCAAGGAAGGATTTCTCTTGGAGTCAGAGGCTCGAGCCGGGAAACATCCCTATCATGAAGCTGGCCTTTACTATTTACAGGAACCCTCAGCAATGGCAGTAGCCGAAGTCCTAAACCCTCAGGCTGGCGATTTGGTCGTCGATTTAGCAGCGGCTCCTGGCGGGAAAAGTACCCACCTGTCATCCCTAATGCAAGATAGCGGCTTACTGATTAGCAATGAAGTCAACCGCAAACGCGCAGCGGCACTGCTAGAAAACCTTGAGCGCTGGGGCAGCCAGCAGAGTGCCATCACCAGTTCAGACATCAGCGTCTTGGCAAAAGCCTGGGAGGGCCTTTTTGACAAGGTTTTACTTGACGCCCCCTGTTCAGGTGAGGGCATGTTTCGCAAATCTGACGATGCTCTTTCTATGTGGTCAGAAACCACAGTGACGACCTGTGCGCTAAGGCAGGATGATTTACTGCAGGACGCAGCAAAGCTGGTCAAACCTGAGGGTCATCTCGCCTACAGTACCTGCACCTTTGCCCCCGAAGAAAATGAAATGGTCATAGATAAGTTTTTGAGTTCTCAGCCAGCGTTTGAACTCGAGCCCATTTCCCTGTCAGGACTAAGCCCAGCTGAACCAACCTGGTCAGAATCCAGAAATCCTGAGCTATCCCTTTGTCGCCGCCTCTGGCCTCAGCGGCAAATCGGTGAAGGTCATTTTATTGCGCTGTTAAAAAAACATGACGGCCCTGAAAGAAAACGAAAGCCTTTAGAGTATAAACCTGTGGAAAAGCGCTCCCTTGATCTCTGGCAAGACTTTGCTAGAGGAACGGTGCTCGAGCCCCTTGGCCAAAACAAACAGTTAACCGTTTTTGATAAACGCCTTTTTGCCTTGCCGGACACACTACCTGAAGCAAAAGGCATACATATTCTGCGGGCCGGTTTATTTTTAGGATGGCTCGAGAAAAACCGTTTTGAACCAGCTCACGCCCTGGCGCTCAGTCTAACTAAAGCACAGGCCAGCCAATTCAACCACTTAGATCTAGAGCTTGAAGACCCCAGGCTCGAGGCCTACCTGAAAGGTGAACAAATCTATGCCAAGGGCGAGAAGGGTTGGCTCCTAATTTGTGTCGCAGGCTATCCGCTGGGTTGGGGTAAACGTTCTGGTGAAAATATCAATAACGCTCGGCCTAAAGGTCTAAGATGGTTATAGGCTGTGATAAGGTATACTTTGAGAGAGTCGAAGGGAGACCGTATGAATCTAGTCGAGCTCGTTCAGGGCCAACTCGGTGCACAGGTCGTTGGGCAAATAAGTCATTTGATTGGTGAGGACACCGATAACACACAAGTTGCAATCTCTGGCGCTGTTCCTGCATTGCTTGGCAGATTTACCGCGCTAACGCAAAACCCCAAAGGCATAGCTACACTAAGTTCTATTTTGGGTAAACTAAATGATAATGCCGTAGCCAGTATCCCTGGTCTTTTAGCAAGCGGCAAAGCAGAAAGTCTGGCCCAGCAGGGCTCGAGCATGTTAGGCACGCTGCTAGGGCAAAATCAGGTAGCTGAAATGGCTTCGGCTGTAGCTCAACAGAGTGCCATTTCCGAGGCTTCTTCTCAAAAACTTCTGGGGGTTTTAGGACCAATTACCATTGGCACCATGAAACAAAATCTGCTCAAATCAGGTGGCATAAGTACAGAAAATATTTCAAAGCTACTCCAAAGCCAAACAGCTAATCCTGTCGCAGGGCTGACCGAAAATCTGCCCGGTATGCATTCGCCCACACCACCCATCGTTGCTGAGGACAACACAGACGAACCACTAGCTGTCGAGCCAGAGCCTGCATTTGAACCCGAACATGTACACTCGAGGAAACAGGGTGATACAGATATCGACGCCCTTGCCGTTGACATTCCAACTGAGCATCCCCGTCAGGACAGGGTAAATGGGCTAAAATCCGAGGTTGAAGCCAAAGCTGATGCCTTTTTGGATGATGCTAAAACCGCAGCCGAAGTTGCCAAAAATGCCGTCAGCAATTTTGACCAAGACCTAAATAATCAGGCTGCCCGGCATCAGGAAACAACCCAGGTAACGGAACAAAAAGTAGAAGAGGCGGTTACAAGTACAGCAGCTCGAGTTCATGATACTGACTCAGATATGCTGGATGGTTTTCAAGATACCGGAGATGACTTTCAAGACTTTGCCAGTCACACTGGTTCCAAAATCAAGCCTACTGGCGAAGACCCATCTAATGGCTTTGAAACTGTTGCTACGGTTAGCGGTAGCACCGAGCATGTCTCTGAAAAAGCCCAGGATTCATTAAAGGGTGGTCGCTCAACCGGCTCAGGACTCATGCGCTTCTTACTTCCTGTCCTCATTGCGGCAGTACTCATTTGGATTGTTTTACTCCTTCTTAGATTACTGTAACGCCTTATCTGTTCATAAGAAGCGTCTTATTGCGAAGGCACTTTCCTTTTTTATAGCAAGTGAGGTAGTTACTTTAGACATTTGCACGAGTCCATTTGGATAGCGATGTTTCTTGATCAAGTTATTGCTCATTGAACATGATGTATCTGAATTCATTGAACATGATGTATCTGAATTTATGAACATGATGCTTGTTTAGCTGGCAAAGCCAGTTGTTATCGCCTGGTATCTGAAGTCTGTGGATACCTTCACAAGAAGTATTTTTTCTGTCACAAACTAAACGGGCTGATATTAAGGGTATCAACAACAGAAAAGTTTCAGTCTAAGTTGGGCATGGCTGGCTGGTAAAAATCCTAGGGTCTCCAACCTGACCAATCAATTGAGGATATCCAGCGCCTCTTCATCGCTGACCGTCTGAGCAACTTCCTTGCGCCTTGTGGCCCAGGCAGGAAAGGGAAAAGTAAGCATCATGGGACTGGGCACATCTGGCTGG
>JAGQHN010000054.1:11302-32761 GCA_020431825.1 Trueperaceae bacterium
TGAACGATCATGGTTCCGGGTGCCAGGATTGTGGAGCGCAGTCTAAAAGAACCCGGCATAAAGCGATATTCGGGGCGCTCCGCTTCCGCAGCGTCAAGACGGCCTACAATTCTGACAGCAGCATTACCAACAATTCGCCTCTCCACTTCGGAGGCCGTTTGCTGCGCTCCAATCAAAATAATGCCCATGCTTCGTCCGCGCTCGGCAATATCAAGTAAGACATCTTTTATGGGACTTTCCCCTTCAGACGGTGCATATTTGTTGAGTTCATCAAGCACGACGAAAATCTGACCGGCTCGTCCTGATTCTTTTTCATCAAAAACTTGCTTCAAGAGCACGCCAACAACAAACATTTGTGCTAGAGGGGCAAGACTGTGTATATCAACCACATGAACTTGTTTTTCACTATTTAATATGTCAAGTTTGGCCCTTGCAAAAGCCTTTTGAGGTAAGTCTCCCCTGATGAGTTTGCGTACATGCTTGCTCGCGCCTCTTAAGCGTCTGATAAATGCTTCTCTGGTTGCTTTTGCTTGCTGGGCCGTCCAGAGGGGATCACCCCCAGAGCGACCATCATCGTCGTCAGCACCCTTAAAGAGCAGTTTGTACTCGAGGTAAGTCACCAGATCATCAAATGTTTTCAGGCGAGTTTTGCCACTCGAGGCCAAAAACTCATCGGCGTCGAGTGCCTCATCTATGCCAATCGGAGTACTTTGACGAAACGACTGGCCCTCGAGGCTAAACGCTTCATCACCTGCTTCAACTTCCAAACCGGGACCCCGCTGTGTCTGCGCAAGCTTATGCAATTTTTCCTCGAGGTGTGCCACCAAAAAGCCTAAGTTGGTCATAGCGTCGCGCTCGGTTAAAACAAAGGGCAACATTCTATTCAGGGCAAAGTCATGGACAGTCCAGACATAAGGACTCACTTCTTCACGCTGTTTGACATCAGGCAACAGATTTTCGCCTTCTCTGGCTGGCGCATGAAGAGCAACACTTGCAAAAGCCCGCTCTGGCAACTGGCAAATAGAAAAGCGGGTTTCTGCTGACTTGCGTTTGTCCTGCCATTTGCCTTCCTCTTCACGGTAACGGCTATTTGCCTGATCTAAAAAGAGCAAGTCTTCGCCTTTGACATTAAAGATAATAGCCTTGGTCGCGTTGGGGTTATCGATCAGACTTTGTCTTGTTTTGCGATTCTTTGCATTAAAAATACTAAACAGCAAAAACAGTGCATAGCTAGTTTTGGTGGCAATCCCTGAAATCCCGGAGATATTGATGTGAGCGCCCTTGGTCCCATTTATAAAATCAAAATTTAAATAACCTGCTTCGCCATTTCTTAAGACGCCTGCAGGCAGCGGAGCCTCCATATTGTCAAGGTAAAGCGCCTTTTCCAGAGCCTCAGCTTCAGCCATATAGACCCCATCACCAGGTCCTGGAGGAATAAAGTCTTCCGGCTCGACTCGAGTCACCAGGACATGCGCAGCGTAAGTGACGCTGGCTGGCATAAGACCTTGCACCACCAGCTCGGTATCTCCCTCAAACTGTATGCCCTCAAAGCGCCGCCGCACCTCATCAACAATGCCGTAAAATCTGACCCGCTCCCCTGCCTCAGCAGGGTCTGGCACTTCAATAAAAACTATGTCATCAAGCTGAACCTTGGTTGCCTCGGCAACCGCAAACCAAAATTTTAGCGGTGTTGCGTCTTCGGTACCCAGTACCATACCAATCATGAGTTGTTCCACTCTGCTCACCTGCACTAAGCCCCTTCTGAAGTTTGGGAAAAATACTCGGTCAAACGGCGCCGAACCATTTGCGGATGACCCATTTTTCGTTTAAGTTCAGCTTCGAGTGCCCGGATGGGTAAAAGCTGTTGAGGTGCCCTTGGGTCCTGATGCTGCTTGGTAGCAAATCTGGGCAAGAGCGTCGTCAAACTATCTGCCAGTTGAATGGCCTCAGGTAGGCGTTCTTCTGGTCTCGAGCCAGCAGCCAGTTGCAAGCGCACCATTCCCGCAAAACTGTAAAGCCAGGGGCGCGGGTCACGCAAACGCAGGAAAAACTCAAAGAGTTGCTGGCTTTTATCATTATTGCTAATGAGGTATAGCGGCGAACGCTGCCCTTCCTCGAGTTCCCTTACCGTAGCAATTTGTTCTTCTGCCAGCGGTAATACATGCATCGTCTTCACATAGCCAACGACATTAGGGGCGTAACCCATTTTTGGTCTTGGTCCATCCGCCACAATTAACGCCTTAGGATAGCTTTCGCATAGCCTCGAGGCCAGTTGCTGTTCGGTTTGCAGCATCTTAAACTGCAACTGTCTCACCACTGCATCAGCCTCTTTTTTGGCTGTGCTCTCAACGCTGTAACTTAGCTGACCCAAATGCTTTTTAAACCTGGAAACCACTTCAAAACCGGGCAAAGAGTAGCCGCTGCTTAAGGTGCAGAGGCGACGGATGGAGGTAAAGCCAAGAGGCTCGAGTTCCACGAAATAAGATAATCGACTTTGATTTGGACAGCAACTCACCACGCCGACCCCAAACGTACCGACAGCGCCAAAAGCGACTTGCTTAAGGTCATCCTCGAGTAAAACCCTGGCTTCAGTCCTGCGACTACCGTCAATAAACAAAAGCTCATCAAAAGGAAATGCTCTAGCCATTGGACTAATGCCTTGCCAATCGGTTGTTTCAACCTGGGCATCTATGCTTGCCCGGTTGACCTCAGGAAGATCCTCGACATAAAAAGCGGTATCATATTCGGTTGCCCAGGGGTCTAAGCGCAGTTTCACGTGCTAAGAGCTTAACAAATTTCCCCCGGACTCCCAGATGTGAGACTACCTTTTGACGGTTTTCTAATAGTGTGATAGACTTGCGTTTGGTCTTGTGACTGCTTGAGGCCCGATCACCCGGGCAGCCACGAATCATTAGCCGAAATTATATGTCGAAATGACAGTCGTTTAAGGAAGTGACAAACGTGAAAACGTACTTTCCCAAAGAAGCTGAACTCAGCCATGATTGGTACGTTATTGATGCCGCTGGTCAGACCGTTGGTCGTATGGCAACCCAAATCGCACAAATACTACGGGGCAAAAACAAAGCCAGTTTTACCCCAAACCAGGCCTGCGGTGACTTCGTCGTCGTTATAAATGCCGAAAGAGCAGTTTTTACCGGAGCCAAACTCGATCAAAAAGTCTATACCCGCTATACCGGCTACCAGGGTGGCATTAAAACCAATACTGCTCGCGATATGCTCGAGAAACACCCAGAGCGCGTTATTGAGCATGCTGTCTGGGGCATGTTACCCAAAAATAGCCTCGGACGTAAAATCATTACCCGCCTGAAAGTTTATGCAGGTGAAAGCCACCCCCATCAGGCACAACAACCTAAGGAGCTGAGTCTTTAATGGAACAGTATTACGGCACCGGACGCCGCAAAGCAGCTATCGCCAGAGTTTTCTTGCGCCCAGGTAGTGGTCGTATTATCGTCAATGGCAAAGACTTTCAAACTTACTTTCGTGGCATTTTTAAAGGTGTTCAGGCCCTCGAGCCCCTCAAAGTAACAGGAACTGCCGGTCGCTATGATGCTCTGATCACCGTTCAGGGCGGCGGCCCCACAGGTCAATCTGATGCCATTCAACTTGGTGTCGCTAGAGCGCTGGTCAAAGTTGACCCTAATTTCCGCTCAAGCCTGAAAAAGGGTGGTTATTTAACCCGTGACGCCCGTGTGGTTGAGCGCAAAAAATACGGTTTACATAAAGCCCGCCGCGCACCTCAGTTCAGTAAGCGTTAAGCAAATCAGAAGCTTTCAATTTGGGTTGAGGATGCAAAGCCTCAACTCCTTTTTTTTATGATGACAACAATTCAAGCAATCATTTTAGGCATGGTTCAGGGCCTCACCGAATTTTTACCGGTCTCGAGCTCGGGCCATCTTGTTTTAGCGAATTATCACTTTGGTTTTAATTTTGGCAACGGTGACAGCCTGCCTCTCTATGTTGATCTTGCTACCAATACTGGTACTTTTTTTGCCGCGCTGCTCGCCCTAAGGACAGATGTTTGGCAGGCACTCTCGGGCTTTTTAAAGGGTTTAACCTCTGCAAGTGCCCGCCAGGAAGATGGCTGGCGCATGGCCATACTGGTTATTATTGGCAGCATTCCAACATTACTCATGGCACTCTTGTTACGCCCAGTTTTTGAGCATTTAAATAAGCCCCTGTTTGTATCTTTTACCCTCATTATTACGGGCATTATTATGTGGTTCACTTACAAATCCGGGCCCAAAAATAATGTCGCAAAACTCACCTGGAAAGATGCACTTATTGGCGGTGTTGCACAGGGGATAGCCATCGTTCCTGGTATTTCCCGCTCTGGCTCAACCATAGCGACTATGCTCTGGCGTGGCGCCAGCGCCGAAGTCGCTGCCAAGTTTTCCTTTTTAATGTATCTTGTTGCCTCTTTTGGTGCTGCTGTCTTAAGCATTCTGGAGTTGAGGCAAGAGCAAATTGCGCTTGTACCCATAGTTGCTATGGTGGTCTCCTCTTTTGTGGTAGGTTATGTAGCTATAGTTTGGCTATTTGCCATTTTGCGCCGAGGACAATTTAAGTGGTTTGCTCCTTACCTCTGGATTGTTGCAGGTATTACTTTAATCAGGTTATTGGTTTTTTAATCGTGGCTTTACCAAAAGCCAAGCATCTTGCTTAACCATTTAGACAGGGAGGCGTGTCTATGTCTCAAAATAATAATAAACCTGTTGTCACCAGGATAGCCCCATCCCCCACCGGAGACCCTCATGTGGGCACGGCGTACATGAGTCTATTTGACTATATTTATGCCAAGCAACAGGGTGGCAAATTTATACTTCGAATCGAAGATACCGACCAAAAACGGTATAATCCCGAATCTGAAAAACGCGTTATTGACGCTCTTAAATGGCTGGGCTTAAGCCCAGATGAAAGTCCTGAAATTGGCGGGCCAAACGCACCTTACCGGCAAACGGAAAGGCTCGAGCTTTATCAAAAATACGCTCAGCAGCTGCTAGACAGTGGTCATGCCTACCGCGCCTTTGAAACCCCAGAAGAACTCGAGCAAATCCGCGAAGACTTACAAAAACGGGGTCTCGGTCAAGGATACGACGGGCGGGCTAAGGCCCTCTCTAAAGAAGAATCTGAGCAACGTGCCGCGTCGGGCGAAGCTTTTGTGATCCGTCTGGCAACCCCTGGCGAGGGCGAAACCATTATTAAAGATGCCCTGCGTGGTGAAGTAAGAATTCCAAATTCTGAGGTACCTGACGCTGTACTTATGAAAAGTGATGGGATTCCTACTTATCATCTGGCAGTGGTCGTCGATGATCATGTTATGGGGGTCACCCACGCGGTCAGAGGCGAAGAGTGGTTACCCACAGCACCTGTTCATGTCTTACTTTATAAAGCCTTCGGCTGGGAAGAACCCATCTGGATTCATATGCCCTTACTTAAGAATGCCGACGGTAAAAAACTCAGCAAACGGCGCGATGATGCCAGTCTTGATTCTTATAAAAAGCAAGGGATTGTTCCTGAAGCCCTACTCAACTATCTGGCTACCATGGGTTGGAGTATGCCTGATGGTCGTGAGTTTTTCTCACTCAAAGACATGACCAAATTTTTTAGTTTTGAGCGCATCTCGCTGGGTGGTTCGGTTTTTGATATGAAGCGCTTACGACACTACAATGCTCACTATTTAAGGGACGTGCTTGACCTCGAGACCGTTGCAGAACGCGCCAAACCCTATCTCAAATCTGCGGGTTATGACTGGGGTGATGAAGACTATCTTTTGGATGTCGTTGACGTACTCCTGCCAAGAATCGAAACCCTGGCCGAGTTAGCAGAGCAGAGTGATTACTTTTTTAATGATGATTTCTCCTATAGTGAAGATGCCAAAAGGAGACTCGAGGCCGGACAGAAACACCTGGAAGCACTAGAACGCGAACTTTCACGCCTTGACTTTTTTGACTATGATGATGTGGATGATGCCATGCGCGAATATGTAAAATCAGAATCTGTAAAAATGGGCGAAGTGATGATGCCCTTACGCGCAGCACTGACTGGCACAACCCAGGCACCAGGGGTTACCGATCTGGCTGTCATCCTCGGCAAAGCCAAAACCTTGGAACGAATCGGTCGAGCTATTAGTTACTTGGAAGCAGGTTTACCCGATGACAAACCGCAAAAACCCAAAAAAGAGGAAGATGCTGGAGCCAACACGTGAGCTGGTTTGATCGTTTAAAAGACGGCCTGAGCAAGACGCGCACGGTTATTACCAGAGACGCCGCCGCCAACTGGGAAATGGACTGGGACGACCTCGAGTTCGCACTGATAGGTTCGGATACTGGAGCTAAAATTGCAGCCGAAGTCGTGGCTGAAACCAAAAAAGAACGTGAGCGCGGGACAACTTTCAAGGAAGCTCTCGAGACAGCGCTTATGCGGCAGCTCGAGCCCGACCGTACGCGCCAGATTTTGCGAAATGTTGGGTTTAACCTTGATGTAAGTCGCAATATGGTTGCCGTAAAAGGCAAAGTTGTTATGGTGGTCGGGGTGAATGGTGTGGGTAAAACCACCACCATTGCTAAACTTGGTCAGTATTACCAGGGTCACGGTAAACGCGTCATGTTTGCTGCCGGCGATACTTTTAGAGCTGCTGCCACGGCACAGCTCGAGCTCTGGGGCGACCGTCTCAATATCCCGACGATCACTGGGCCAGATGGTGGCGACCCAGGCGCAGTAGCCTTTGATGGTGCCCAGTCACGTAAAGCTCGAGGGTATGATTTGCTCTTTGTTGATACCGCAGGACGCCTCCACACCAAACACAATCTGATGGAAGAACTTAAAAAAGTCAAACGCGTTATTGACAAAGCGGACCCTGGTGAACCTAAAGAAACCTGGCTGGTCCTTGACGCTGTTACGGGTCAAAATGGGCTCGAGCAAGCCCGGAAATTTCATGAAGCTGTTGACCTTACGGGGGTTATCGTCACCAAGCTTGACGGTACCGCCAAAGGCGGCATCTTATTGCCCATCGCAAGGGAGCTTGGTATACCCATCAAATTCATTGGCGTTGGCGAAAAGGCTGAAGATTTACAACCCTATGATGCTGCCGCTTATGTTAAAGCGCTGCTCGATATGCCTGCAAGGCAAGCCGCCTGAACTATTATCTAGCCCTATTTAAAATCTGGCAAAGCTTTGCCAGTGAGCAAGCACAGTACGGCGAAACGGAGCTTCTGGCAACCACAGAAGTTCCGTTTTTTCTGGCAAACGCCGCATGGTTTTTTGATGATACCTTTCAAGCTGAGTTTCAAGACTGGTATCAAGCAAGAATGCTGCCACCTGCCATTATCTGTGAACCTTCAAGGGCACCCAAAGGCTTTAGCCTCGAGGCAAAGTTTGGCCTCCGAGTGGCCAGGGCCAGCAAAAATGCAGCTATTGCCCACACTGAACAGGTAAGCTGGACACAAAGCGGCTATCTCGCTGACAGAATTGCAAGTGTAAACGACCTGAATTCGTTCGCTTTTCCATTAGCAAACCAGCTAGCTCAACTTCTGCAAAATGATCCTCATGTCCTCGCATTCCTTAGTTATGGTGATACATCAGGCGCTATGCTTTTGTATGAAACGCCAACCATGCTTGTTTCCCTCTTTCCGATTGACGATGGCAGTCTGGAAACAAGACTCCTTCAAGAAGCAACTTCGCTTGGTAAAAGGGCCTTTGTTCTGGAACTGCATCAAGAAGACAGCTATGTTTTTGAACTGGAACGCTGGATACTCGAGTAGACTAAATTATGACCCTTCTCGTTATCAGTGCAACCTCATTTGAAACGCAGCCTCTGCGTGATGCATTAACTCAAGTTACTGAACTCGAGTTTCCCTTTGGAAATCTATGCAAGGGGAAGTTATTTGACCGGTGCCTGCATCTTGCTCACCTGGGCATTGGCAAGGTCAATACTGCAGCGGGTTTGAGCCTGGCAATAGAAAAGTTTGAGCCCGACGCAGTAATACAACTTGGCATTGGCGGAGCTTTTATCGGTTCTTTTCTGAGTAATGGCATGGTTGCTGTCGCTGAAAGAGAAATTCATCTGGACTCAGGTATTCAGTATACTCATGGCTGGCAGGGCATGAAAGCTCTTGGTTTTCCCCTATCAAAACTAGATAAAGATTATTTTAATGAGTACCCTACTGATCAGGACTTAGTCAGAAAATTTAAAGACTTGGGTGCCTACCCCTTTACCTTTGGCACATCTGAGGCCGTTACAGGTGATTTTGAGTTAGCTGCCGAACTCTCAAAGCGCTTTGACCTTGGCGTGGAGTCAATGGAGGGGGCGGCAGCGGCACAAGTATGTCTGGCACGAAATGTGCCTTTTGCTGAACTGAGAGGCATCAGTAATTTAGTGGGCGAGCGAAACAAGACTGCCTGGAACATTCCACTGGCGATTGGCAATGTCAATAAGCTTGCGCTAGCAGCATTTAGAGACTGGTAAAAAAGCCTTTGACGTTTGAAGCATTTCGCGCCCTAAGCTAAGCAGGATAAGATATACTCCCGTATGGCACTTTATTCAGGACTAGAACTATTAAAGGCTGCCCGTGAGGGCAAATATGGGGTTGGTGCGTTTAATACCAACGACATGGAAATTACCCAGTCGATCCTCGAGGCTGCTGAGGAAAAGCACAGTCCGGTTATGCTTGCTCTTTCCGAAGGGGCAATCAAGTATGGGGGGCGCCCACTCATTGATATGGTCATTCATGAGGCAAAAGTGGCTTCCGTTCCTGTCGCGGTTCATCTGGATCACGGTTCTTCCTATGATATTTGTATGAAGTGTATCCGCTGGGGCTTTAGCAGCGTCATGATTGATAAATCTCACGAGGACGAAGCCACCAATACCCATGAAACCAAACGCGTGGTGGAAGCGGCTCATGCTGTTGGCGTATCCGTAGAGGCTGAAATTGGACGCCTTGGTGGCATTGAAGAACATGTCGTGGTTTCAGAAGATGATGCTGTTCTAACCAAACCAGATGAAGCTGCTCGCTTTATGGAAAATACCGGCGCCGATTTCTTAGCAGTTGCCATAGGCACCTCTCATGGCCCTAACAAAGGCAAAGGCCGCCCTTTTATTCATCATGACCGCATTATTGAGATTGCCAATTTAATTCCGCATCCTCTTGTTATGCACGGAGCCAGTGGCGTACCCCAAAGTCTGGTCGAGCGCTTTAATGCAGCAGGTGGTGTCCTTAAGGATGCTGCCGGTATTCACGAAGATGACGTTCGTAAAGCAGTCACTGAAGGCATTGCCAAAATTAACACGGATACTGATTTAAGATTAGCTTTTGCCGCCGCTATACGCGAAGTTTTGCTAAAAGACCCCAAACAAATTGACCCCAGAAAGATTCTGGGGCCAGCCAGAGATGAAATGAAGAAAGTTGTCCTGGACCGTCTTGAGGTATTTGGCTCCGCTGGAAAAGCTTAAAACCCAAATATTTCTCAATAATCCTCTGGCAGTGAAAGCCAGAGGATTATGTCATTCTATGCGCTGAAATTCTGGAATATCAACGCAGATCTCTTGGCCTTCAAAGCTATAGCAAGCAAGCACACCATCATCTGAAATAGCCTCGAGCCTCAGTGGTAAAACAACGGTTGCCGCGGGTTTTATGAGGCGAATAGAACCCACGTTTTCACCGTTTTTACCAAGAATGAACCCGGCCACCTCTGTTTCAGAGGCGAAGCGAAATAAGCCTTCTGGGCCATCTGGCAAAACTTCATAGGCAATCCAGGAAAAGGATGTGCCATTGGCAAGGTTTACTTGTCCTTTGGCTGCTTTGCCTTCTAGTTGACCAGAAATAGCAAGACCATCCTGCCCTCCTATTGAAAAGCTATTATCGGACTCGAGTTCACCGCTAAACCATGAAGTATGAGTAGCCCAATCACTGGCACCACCACACACATAAATCAGCAAGCTGTTTTCTGTCTCTGTCACAAAAATGAGAGCATCACTGTTACTGATCTGCCCAACATAAAAGGTGCTGGCTAAGGCTGAGGATAAACCCATCATCATAAGCAGCAAATAAAACATTTTTTTTATCTGTCGAGGAATAACCCTAATCATTTTAAACCTTTCACCCTGATATTTATCTGCAACTGATTCCTTAGTTCTTCCCAAGACTGACACCATTGCCTTTCTCCGGACTTAATGTTTTGCAATAAGAACTTTTGTTCCCCCTGAATATGGGTGATTTTCAGAATGTAACTTGCTTCTTGTTGCGTCTTCATAGCCTTAGTCTGCCCCCTGCGCCGTCACATGGGCGTCACATGCCTCGACCTTCATAGCGGATACTTCAGACCGTGGTTCGCTAACGCTCTTTTAAGTTCTGCCTCTGTCAGAGCGTCAAAGTCTATACGTTCCTTTAACAGAGGTAAAATCTGCTCAATCTGGTCCTGATTGCCATAGTCGAGCACACTTATCCCAACCCGGACATGCGCCACCCGAAAATCTGTTTCAAATGCATATTTTAGGGCCTGCTCGAGCGCCTTCTCTTTGGTGCCTTGATCCTCTCTAATAGCAGCAAGTCTCGACCATGCAATCGCTAAAAGTGTTGGATCGGTACTGTGACTAGCAATAGCGGCATAAAGGTCTTCAGCCTTTGCTACATCGCCCTGTTCAATATACGCTGTGGCAAGATTAAGTCTGAGAGTCATCGACTTGGAATAGTCACCCAGAGTCAGGGCATCTTCGGCTAAGGCGATCGCTTCTAAAAGGTCTCCGGCAGCCATGGCATTCCAGAGAATATTGGTCGCCATGGCGATTTGCGTGTGCGGAGACTCGAGCGTTTTTGCGACACGGTAAGCCTCATAATGATATTGCCGCGCCTCGTGATGCTGCTCCAACACATCTAGAGCGGAGGCCAGATTTGTGAGCGTATTGGCCAGATCAATGCTGAGACCCTTTTCTTTAAGCAGGCTTAGCGTTTCTTTTGATGTTTCTAGTGTTGCAGCGTAATCTCCCTCATAAAACTCGAGCTGAGCTTTAAGCAAAATCTGCTGTATTTTTTCATCCTCCGAAAAGGCTAAAGGAAGTGCCAGCCAGGTCTGATAGGCGTCTCGAGCCCTGCTAATCTCACCCTGGGTTAAACACAAAATAGCTTTATTATTCAGAGCAACCGAGCGGTAAGCTGGGTTAGGATGTTCGCTGAAGCTTGCAATAAGCCTCTCTAATTCTGGACTGGGCTCGAGTTCAACAAGACTATTCATGATTTCTAATTGCCCGAGACTGCGAAGTTCTGGATCAGATAAGCGTGCTGTCATAGTTTCAAGTAATCGAATAGCCTCATGGTGCAAACCTTTTTGCTTGTAGCCTTTAGCAGCTTCTATATAGGCAGCAGCCGCCTCTTTTGGCATCTCAGCAGCCCAATAATGATCGGCAATAAGAGCAGGCTCAAGCCTGTCTGAAAAAAGGGCTGCCACATGAGCATGAAGCGCTTTTTTGCGCACCTGACTTAGCTGCTTATACAGGGTCTGCCGAAAGAGGTCGTGAACAAAGCGACCTTCTGAAATGAGCCCTGCCCCCTCTGCCGCCTCTACTGCTTCTAAAACAGCCCATTCTGATAAGCCGGCCACTTCAGCAATATCTCTGGCACTAAAGCCCTGAGCAATGACCGCCGCCACCTGTAAGACCCGCTGCACGATTTCTGGTAAGCGTTCAATTCGCCTCAATGCTGCATCTCGAATGCTCTTTGGGGCCTCGAGTTCTGAGTAGTCCTGGGTGAGACTATCAAGAGAACTTGACCAGACACCCTCTTTTTGCGTAAGAACCCTGGCTTCAAAGAGAGCTTTTAAGATTTCTAAAGCAAAAAAGGGATTGCCGCCACTTCTTGGCAAAAGCCACTGAATAAAGAGCCTTGGTTCCTCTTCAAAATCGTTCAGGCTGGCAAGCAACTGACCTAAGTCTGTTTCTTCTAAGGGAAGCAGGTGAATTTCTTCTGAGAGCTTCGCTGATGACCATTGTCCAAACGTTTTTAGTAATGCTGGGCTCACTTCCGTACTACGGTAGGAACCCATGAGCTTCGTACCTGTGCGGTGAACCAAGAAACTTAACAGCTCGAGGCTCGCCTCATCTAACCATTGCAAATCATCGATAACAATAACGGGATGTTTTTCAAAGACCCTTGCCAGAGCTTCTAAAAGACGGGCTTTTGCTGTAAGCGCCTCAACAGGAAAGCTTTGCGTCATTTCAGGAAAGCGGTCCGGCACCAGCCTGGCCAGTTCACGCTCATACGAACCCAGATCAGGCAGCGTTTCAAGCGACCTGAGATAAGCCATGATGGGATAATAAGGTATCGTCTCGAGCCCCTCTTGTCCTTTGAGCAAGATAGCCTCTTGTGGAGCAAATTCAGCAAGAAGCCGCGTTTTGCCCATACCAGGTTCTGCACTAAGCAAGATGACTCGAGCCTTTGACTGCAAAACCCGCAAACTCTCTTTTTCTCTACCAATGAGTCTCGGAGGTCG
Organism: Trueperaceae bacterium; assembly: GCA_020431825.1. GTDB lineage: Bacteria > Deinococcota > Deinococci > Deinococcales > Trueperaceae > JAHEBB01. Next base: position 23,804 of record JAGQHN010000054.1, read on the forward strand.
CTGTAAACTCAGAGGTATCGCTGAAGACGCGGCTTCAGTAACTTCTCGCAGCTCAATTTTGCCAGACGACCTTATGGTGGCAGCCAGGGCCTGAGTTTCGTCTAAAGGCTCGAGCCCCAGTTCCTCTTTTAGCTGCTGAACAAAACGGTCATAGCTTTTGAGAGCCTCTTCCCGCCTCCCTGACAAATAAGCTGATTCTAAATACTGCGCTATGACATCTTCTTCAAGGGGGTTTTGCCTCAAGACCTGCGCAAGTAAGGTGCATATCTTTTCATGATCTGCCCTTTCTCGGTACAGGCCAACAACATGCATAACTGCTTCACGCCATGAGTCAAGTAGTAATTCACGCTCCAGCTCGAGCCAGATTTCAAAACCTGCCACATCTGGCACTCGCCAGGTCTCGAGTAGCGGCTGGCTATGAAGCTCACTTGCCACCTGCCACTCCCCTGCTCCGAGCGCCGCTTTAAACTGCCCGTAATCCGTCTCAATCTGCCAGCGTAGCTGTACGGGTGAAATCTCGAGTCCTTCAGCCCACGCTAAGCCTTTCACGCGTGAAATCATCATTCTCAGGTTTCGCCTGGCCCCCTCCTCGTCACTATCTGGCCAGAACAAGGTTGCCAGTACCTCGCGACTCACCCAGGTTTCCTGCATTGCCAGATACAGCATGAGGCAGACTGGCTTATGAGGTAATAGCTCGAGCCTGCCTGTTGCGGTTTCAAGGGTGGGGTAACCAAAAAGTCGCAGCATAACCTTAGCTAATTTTAGGCGCTAAAAGAACTTTTGGATATGGGTAATAGCAAACGGCAAGCTATGAGCCTAAAACTATTGCTAAAAAGCTATTCAAAGCCATCAACCTTACCGTTGAATTTACACTATGATGTCGTTGAGGTAGCGACAAATGCTAACCCTGACTTACTTCCGGTCGGCGACTGGGGTTCACATAGACGGTCTTTTGCTGAGTAAAGTGAACTGCACCAGGAGCTGCCCCTTTAGGTTTCCAGACGTTTTTCTTCAAAGTATAGTCTACCGGGACATTTTCAGATTGTCCTGCTTTTGAATAAGCAGCGGCAAGCTGAGCAGCAAAAAGAATCGTTTCAAAAGGAACTTCTTTGTTTCCTGCCTGAATGATGACATGCGAGCCGGTATAGCCCTGAACATGCAACCAGACATCCTTTGAGCGAGCCAGACGAAAACTCACAATATCATTCTCTTTGGCATTGCGACCAACAATGACCGTGTAACCATGAGGCCCCGTGTAACGAATGCCAGGCTCGAGCCTTGACTGTACTTTTTCGGTGGGCACATAGCGTGCATAGAGGTTACCGAGTTCATCCTCTGACACCGTTTCGAGCTTTGCCTGCAGAGCTTTAATCGTTTTTAGGGCTTCACTGAGTTCATCAAGCCTGGTCAGTGCCTGTTCAGCCCTTACCTGACGCTTTTTTATACGCTGATATCTTTCTTGGGCATTGGCACTTGCTGACAATTTTGGATCCAGCGAAACCATTATAGGTTTGCCTTCAAAGTCCTGCAAATTTGCGTGCTTGGCTGCCTTAGGAACCTGCGACTGATAGGCCATAAGCAGGTCGGCCTCGAGCCGCAAATGATCGGCCTCATCAAGTTGCTCCATAGCTTTATCGGCATCTTCAAGGCGCTTTTCAAGCAGTTTTGCCTCTTTATCAAGGTGAAAGCGCAAACGCTCGAGCTTTGCCTGCCGCTCCTCACGCTTCCGCAAAGTTTCAACATCTGGAAGCTCCAGTGCTTCACGCATCATCCTGGATGGCTCCCGGACCAGACGTTTCATGGCGCCAAAAAGGCTTTCCATAGCATTGTCATCAAGAATCCTGTCAAAACTCATACCGGCACTTATTGCCAGGGCGCGACTGAGGTCAGGACCAATGCCATCAACCGTAGACCGCAACTGTTTTAGCCTTTTACCTTCTAGTGCCTTTTTCAGGTCTATAAATTCAACTGTTCTTGGGTCTAACTTGTCATAGGGAGGAGGTTCAAGGTAGCTAAGACCTGCCCGAATCTGCCGAAACCGGTTTTGTTCGGCACTAATGTCTCTGGCAGCCCCCAAAATAGTGCCTCTTTTATCCAGCAGAATAAGGTTGCAGTTTCTGCCTGTAAGCTCTGCCACCAGAGTCACTTCAGGCGTAGGCACAAAGCCCTGTCCTGCGGCAAAATGCAATTTAACCACCCGGTCAAGCTTTATCTGTTCGATATGCTCGAGCCTACCTGTAGCCTTTGATAGTAATAAATCCTGAAAGCCCGAGTGACTTGGCGTGGTACCCGGAAAACCATCTTCAAAGGCAATGCGACTGTTTGGCGGGCGATTAAAAAGCCAGATAGCCTTTTTACCTAAGGGCAATATAAACGTGTATTCATCAGGGAAGCGCCAGCTCAGCCGCTCGGCTGGTAAGGCAATATCCTCCAGAACTTCGGCAATGAGTAAACCTTCCACAGGGGGCAGTGTACGTACTGGAACGGTTATAGGCAGAACTTTGGCTTACACTCTGGCAATTTAAGTTTAAGCCCTTTCGGCTCGAGGCTCTACCCCTTTTGTTTTACCGATAATGTCTCCCAGAGCCGAATTTGCACTTCCGGGTGCCGGAGCCTCAGCGCTTATGATGCTAAAACTGGCATCTGTTTCGAGAATAACCCAGTTAACCTCACTTAAATCAGCAATATTCTGATGGCGAATTGCAGATAAGATTTCACTCTTACTCACCCGCTCTTTTTCCATCGCATCGTTGAGAAATTCTCCCTTATGAAACAGCAAGGTTGGCTCAGCCTTAACCAATTTTTCAACTCGCTCACTTCGCAACACAAGCCTTGTTACCAGATACTGCATGAGCAGTAAGAGGCCAATGCCCAATAAGGTTTCTGAAATGGTTATATCTTCTAAGATAATCCCCGAAGAAACCAGAGAACCCATGGCAACAGTTACAACCCAATCAAAATTATTCATTTGCGAGGTCGAGCGTTTGCCACTTAAATTAACAAAGAGAATGATGCCCAAATAGATCAGGGGGGCGCTCATTATTATTCTAAACCAGTCTTCCATACCGTCAAAAAAGATTGCTTCCATAGCTCAGTATAGGAAGGGGTCAAGGTTCCGTCTGCAAGCTTAATAAAGGTTCAGGCTGCAGCTAGGTCAGCACTTAGCGTAGCTTAAGGCGAGTTTTTCCGGTAGCGAAAATCGCAGTGAGATGCCCCCTGCATAAGCGTCTGAGACCGTTCAAAGGCAATATCCTGACTGTAACCTTCAACCAGAGCAGCATCTCGGTTGCATGACAGCGTTGCTCCCAGTTCAGCCATACCCAGTTCCCGGTAAAGTTCGGCGTAGCGACAACGCGTGACATTAAAATTCCAGAATTTTTCGTTTTGCTCGAGCACTTCCACCACGAGTGCCCCGCCACGAAACCAGGGCTCCCACTGCTCAGCAAAGGCAGCAAGTTCGTCCGTTTCAACTTCAGCCCGCATTGATTGTCCCAGATTTTTAGCCTCTGCTATAACAACCGAACTTAGTAAGGCTCGAGCCTTTTCTTCACCAAGCTCCGCAGCCACCACCTCATAAAATGGCTTTAGTATGCGCGCTTCAATTTCCCTTCGGGTCAAAACACCCACGCGTTCATTTAAATTATCCTTATTCATAGCTTTTACTTATACCAAATGCCGCTACGCAACTATCTATCTGGCAGCCAAAACCTGGAACGAAAGCCTGAGCAAAAAGATTTGAGCGCCTGCTCAGATCATCTACCGTAACTGCTTTGCAGCATCAAGGATGTCCTTCTCAAACCTTGTAATCGTTTCTGAGTGATTACCTTGCCACTGGTCGGTGTCAACCAAACAATCTTCTAACGCACTTGCCCTTGAATAAAAATCCAAAGTTCACCGAGTGGCGAGGGAGCAAGAGAAACCACAATTTCTTGCCAGATTTTTTTGGCACCTTCGTAGACGCTCAGGTCTCAAGTGTTTATGGCCCAGGCTGTTTTTTTCGCCAGACTTAGACCATCCTCGAGCGTCATCTTAGTTAAGATTGCGTACTTCGTTATCCAGACTTTCTCTAGCAGAGCTTATATAGCCTCTTAGCGTTGCCACCCACTCATCGCTGGGATGCAAGTATTTAAGGGCCTGCTCGGCGTGGAAAATAAGTCTTTCTGGTTCCCTGGCTTGCTCCTGTGCAAAGGTTTGCGCCAGCATAAGTTGCGCTGTTAACCAGCGACTATCCCCTTCAGAACTTTCTGCGAGGGCTTTTTCAAAGTAAGTTTCAGCTTCGCTGAAGCGGAAGTATTCGAGGGCAATATTACCCAAACACAAGCATGCCTGTGTGGTCTCGCCATTATCCAGAGCGTATTTAGCCAGCGCTTCAGCTGCATCAAGCTGACCCAGTTTGTATTCCACCATGGCCAGTTCAGCACAGGCAGCAATCCGCTTGGGGTAGCGCACATCCTTAACCACAGCGGTCAAGGCATCTTTGGCCTTTGGATAGTCTTCCAATGTCTTAAGCAGGCTACCGTACTCATGCATCAGCATGCTGTACTGCTCCGGCGAAACCACCGAAAACGCCTGCTGATAGGTAGTAATCGCATTGTCAATATGACCAACGTCAACACAAAGACGAGACATCTCGAGCAATATTTCAAAGGGGATAGAATTCTGGTCTGCAATCGCGTTGTATGCTTCCTGCATTTTCCGAAAGGCTTCTTCAAAATTACCGACATGCCGGTGGCTCACCCCTTCAAGATAGCGCTTACGAACAAACTGCAAGTTATCTTTTTCAGGAGTATCTGATTTTGTCAGAATGAGGATTGCCTTATCAGGCCGCGAAAGGCGCAAATAGGACTCTGCCAGCGAAAACTCTGCCATCATTCTTTCTTGCTTTTTCAAGTAGTTAAGCGCCAGTTCAAAGGTTTCAGCCGCTTCCTTTTCTTTGCCCCTGGCGACATAACTTTGGGCCAGCATCTGTAAACGACGTCCTTGCAGGGGGCCGGGTAAAACTGTACTTTCAAGCTCGAGCAGCGCTCGACTGGCCAGACGGTAACTACCCATTTTAAAAAGCGCACGACTGGCATGAAACTTGACCAGACCTTCCTCTGACTGAAGCAGGCCGCGCAAGGTTTGTTTGAGCTCCTGATCTGACTGACCCGCAATCACCGCAAACTCTGCTTCTAAGACCTGATAGAGCGGTTCTGAAAGACTCGAGCGGTTAAAAATAGCAGCTCGGGACAGGGCGGCTTCCCCTCTTAGGCGTCCGCGCTCATCAAAAAGCGCATAAACGGCAGCAAGTTGTAATTGAAATTTGGCTTTTTGCCTGCGACCAAAGGCACGCTCGAGCCAAGCAAATGCCTCATCAGATTTGCCATTAGCCAGTGCCTGATAGGCAGGCCGAACCTGGTGCCAGGGTTTAAACCACACAAGCCTAAGCTATCAGGCTTAGGTCAAGCTTTCTTTGAGAAAATGCACAGACCCGCAAAGGGTGTAATTAAAGCCACAAAACCGTTGCTGAAGCTTCCCCCGGTGCCAGCTCCGGATAGGCCTGGTGAAAGGATTCTACGTGTAGACGCCTCGGAGCATATTGCATAAAGCTAAGGACACTAAGCGCCTGCGTTCGGTGATGTCCCATTGCCCTTAGCTTGGCCTCAATTTCAGTTTCCAGATGTACAAAATGGGTCGGGTAAAGATGCCTAGCGGCAATCTCCTGCGGGGCTAAAAAACCCGCTCTGGCCTCTCCAGCATAGGGCCGTTCTGACGCAAAGTAATAAAGTTTCTCGAGCTTATGACCACTCTGCTCAATTGCCTTCATCGCATAAAGATGAGTATAAACATGGTCAGGATGCCCATTTGAACCATTTGGCGCAAAAGTAAGTATAGATCTGGGCTTTAACGCCAGTATAAGATCGGCAATCCTGCCAACGATGTCGGCTTCTGGAACAGCCTGCAAACCGTCCCGGTGCTCCATGCCCCGATTAGCGTCGGGGACATAGTCAGGATAGTCCCAGATATGCGCTTCAGAAACTGCAAGCGCTGCCAGTGAACCCCGTAACTCTTGCTCACGCACATTGGGTAATTCTGCCTGACTGCATAAACCAAGGCTGCGACCTGCACCGCCTCGAGTCAAAGTAAGGGTTGCCACCTTTTTTCCATGTGCGGCCATTCTTACAAAAGTTCCACCGCAGCCAAAGACTTCGTCATCAGGATGAGGCACAATCAGTAGCAAATCAGTCATGGGCGCAATCATAACGAAAGCTCGTTTTGACTAGCTGTACCAGACACTACGTTAAAGCTCAAGTGTAGTGAGACAAAATGGTTTCACTCCATAAAAAAATCCCCCGGTTTTGAGGGGGATTTTGGCTTTGCAACTGCTTTAGCTTTACAGAGCTTTCCAACCTGCATCCGCAGGAATAATGGCACCATTGATTTTACGAGACTCATCTGAAGCCAGGAATAGTGCCAGGTTTGCAATGTCATCTGATTCCAGGTAGCCGGGTATCATGGTAGCAAACTCACCCGCCCGTGCAGCTCCTGTCATATCAAGTTTGTCTTGCGGCATAGATTCGGCAATATTGGTTGCCGTTCCGCCAGGGCAAATGGCATTACAGCGTATGCCTTTTTTGGCATACATCCAGGCGGTATTTTTAGTCAAACCCACCAGCGCATGTTTAGACGCCGTATAAGCTGCCCCCGCTGCACCACCACTAATACCTGCTGTTGAAGCAATATTTATGATAGAACCGCCACCTTGCTCTAGCATTTGCTTAACAGCCCGGCGCATGGTGTACATCGGGCCATTCAGATTGACTGCTAAAACGCGCTGCCAGACATCATCAGATAGTTCGCCTACCCCTTGCATATAGTCCATAATCCCAGCATTGTTACAAAGGACATCTAGGCGACCATAACTCTGGATAGCCCTTTCTACGAGCGCTTCGGCACTTGCCTGCTCAGCAATATTCCCAGGAAATGCCTCAATCTTGCCGCCATCTTGCTTTATGGCAGTAACAGCTTCATTCAGCCTGGCTTCATTTATATCGGATGCAATAACGGTAGCACCTTCTTTGGTAAACCGTTTGGCCATTGCCAAACCCATACCAGATGAGGCTCCAGTAATCACAACAACTTTATCTTGTAAGCGCATACTTCCTCCTTAAACTATAGTCATTTGTTACGCTCGCAACCTTTAGCATCAGATGAACATCTGCCTCATGTCAAGTTCTAATTTACGAAAGACCAGGCTTAAAGGCTATAGGTAATTATCTGACAAGCATGTTCAAATCATATGCAAAGCCCCTTGCCAGGCAAGATAAACTAGACCATGATTTATGCAACAACCGATTCCCTCGAGCTTGCCAAAACCCTAGCCAAGACGTTTAACGACAACGCTGCAGAAGCTGATCGGAAGGGGGCTTTTCCACAAACAGATGCGCAGGTAATCAAATCTTCGGGCATATTAAAGTTAACCCTGCCTGAGATCTATGGAGGTTTTGGTGCCAGTTTACAAGAGACGATAGAGGCACAGCTCGAGCTTGCTAAAGGCAGCGGCTCGAGTGCCCTGGTGGTTGCTATGACCCATAGCATCGTGGGGCATGAACGTGAGTGTTTGAGCTGGCAAAAAGAAATTCGTGACGCATTATTCGAAAAAGTTGCAAACGGATCACTGATAAACAGTTCAGCAAGTGAACCTCGCCTCGGCAGCCCTTCACGAGGCGGCTTGCCAGACAGTTATGCCCAGCAGGATGGCGACCAGCTCATCATCAATGGTCATAAAAACTGGGTAACAGGCGGAGAACATCTGGACCAGTTACTTGTAAAAGTGAGACTCGAGGATGCGGCCGTTACCGTCTGGATTCCTGCAAACACAGAGGGTGTGCGCTGGGAAAAAACCTGGGGAGAAAGCCTGAGCTTGAGAGCCAGTGATTCTCACGACCTTTATCTGGAAAATGTCACAGTTTCTAAAGAGAATATTTTGCAAGAGACAAATTCTAAACCACTTATCTGGTTTCCTATGCTCATGGCTGCAACCTATCTTGGGATAGCCCTGGGCGCCAGAGACGACATAGTCCAGTATGCCAAGGAGCGAGTGCCCACGGCGCTTGGCAAAGCCATCGCAACCTTGCCCAAAATCCAGAGGCAAATAGGCGAAATGGAAGTCACTCTGGAAAGTGCACGCACCTATCTACTGTATGTAGCCTCACTGTGGCAGGGTCAAGAGGACAAACGCCAGGCATTACTCCCTAAAATTGCAGCAGCCAAGCACCTAGCGGTAGAGGCAGCCCTGGAAGCAACCGATAAAGCGCTGCGAATTGCTGGGGGCGCAGCCATTGACAAGCACCTGCCTTTTGAACGTTATTTTAGAGATGTCAGGGCAGGGATCATGCACCCGCCCTCAGGCGATACTGCGCTGGAAATTGTCGGGCGCTCGAGCCTGGGGCTTTAGGAGATTTTTATGACCTTTAAGATAGAAGAAGCCCTGGAAATTCTTTCCCGTACCCCTGCAACCCTTAGTGCGCTACTGTCGGGACTTTCTGACAACTGGACTAAAACCAATGAAGGGCCAGAGACTTTTAGTCCCTACGATGTCGTAGGGCATTTGATTGAAGCAGAAAAAAATCTATGGATGGTACGGGCCAACTCCATACTCGAGTATGGTGAGACGAAACCCTTTACACCCTTTGACCGCTTTGCCCACTATGAAAGCTCCAAAGGAAAGTCGTTAGAAACGCTACTCGAAGAGTTTGCGGCATTACGAAATGACAGCCTGGAAACGTTGCGAGATACTGCATTCACCAGCGAAGATCTAGCCAAAACAGGCACACACCCCGAATTTGGTTCAGTCAAGCTTGCAGAACTACTAGCTACCTGGGTGGTGCATGATCTGAGCCATATAAGGCAAATAGTCAGAACCATGACAAAGCAATATAGCGAAGCTGTTGGCCCCTGGAAGGCTTACCTATCTGT
>JAGQHN010000055.1 GCA_020431825.1 Trueperaceae bacterium
GATTTTCAGCTTGGAGGTACTTAAACTAACTTTCTTCGTACGTTCCAAAGGTGTCGCGCTCAGTTTAGCTGGGCGCAATTTTTTCTCGCTGACGCATAACTTCATAGAGTAAGAGCGCGCCAGAAGTTGCAACATTAAGACTGTCGGCCATACCCTGCATAGGAATACGCACTTTGGCCTCGGCGGCCTCAAACCAGTCATGTGCTAAGCCATCATGCTCAGTACCCAGGATGATGGCAGTCGCACCCAAGTAATCTTCATGCCAGTAGGAGCGTGTGGCACTTGGTGAGGTCGCGACGAGTTTGACCTGATGTGCTTTTAAATAGTTTATGAGTTCAGCAGACTCGAGCGCCAATATAGGGCGGCTAAAGACACTGCCCACACTCGAGCGAATCACATTGGGGTTATAAATATCGGTGCCTTGACCGGTTAAAAAAACAGCATCGACATTTACGGCGTCGGCTGTGCGCAAGAGGGCCCCAACATTGCCGGGTTTTTCAAGTCCATCAATCACCAGAATAAGCGCGTTTTCGCGTAATGTGATTTCTTCAAGGGACTGCTGTTTTATGTTTGCCAGTGCCATAAGGCCATCGGGGTTTTGCCGAAAGCTTAGTTTGGTAAAAGCGTCGGCCGAGACTTCAATAAGCTCGAGCTGCCCCAATTCATGAAGCAATAGCTCACCTTCAGCACGTAAAAATGGCGGACAAAAAAGGACTTGCTCTAGTTTGACCCCAGCATCTAGCGCCCGGCTTACCTCTTTGCAACCCTCGATGAGAAATTTCCCCTCCTGGTCTCGAGCCTTGCGATCTTTAAGTTTTACCAGATACTTAATGTAAGTATTTTTTGCGCTGTCAATTTGCCGAACACTCACAGGCTTATTGTAGTCATATTTCGCTCTCAGTAAACGTCTTGGCGGTAGGATGCACGCATGCAAAAACGATCTGCCGCTATGGTTTTTATCCTGATTACCCTGTTTCTTGACATTTTGGGCATTGGTATTGTCATTCCAGTTTTACCCGAACTGATTAAGCAGTTTGTTGGAGGAAGTGAATCCTCTGCTGCTGTCTATTTTGGTCCCTTAGCTGCAGTTTATGCGCTTATGCAGTTTGTTTTTGCGCCTATTTTGGGCTCCTTATCTGACCGCTTTGGTCGTCGCCCTATTATTCTTATTGCGCTGTCTGGGTTAGCAGTTGACTATCTGATTCAAGGTTTTGCGCCAAGCATTGTCTGGCTATTTGTTGGGCGTATTTTGGCAGGTATTATGGGTGCCAGTTTTACTGCTGCCAATGCCTATATTGCCGATATATCAACACCAGAAAATCGGGCGCAGAACTTTGGCCTGATTGGCGTAGCCTTTGGACTTGGCTTTATTTTTGGTCCGGCCTTGGGCGGGCTTCTAGGAGGCATCTGGATACGCTTGCCCTTTTTTGTAGCAGCAGGCTTAGTGCTTATTAATCTGCTTTATGGCTTATTCGTTTTACCAGAGTCTTTAAAACCAGAAAATCGTAGTGAGTTTTCCTGGAAAAAAGCTAATCCGGTTGGTAGCATCCTGCTACTGAAAAATTATCCTATTGTCGCCAGCCTGGCAGCAACATTTGTGCTTACCTCTTTAGCACAGCGAGGTTTAGAGACAACCTGGGTGCTTTATACCGGCTATAAATTTGGTTGGGGGGAGCAAACCAATGGACTCACGCTGGCTATGGTTGGTGTTATGGCTGTTATTGTGCAGGGTTTTCTCATCAGACCCGTCATTAAGAGGCTCGGAGAACGCCGCGCCATTATTTTGAGCCTTGGCTTATCCGTTTTTAGTTTTTTTATTTATGGGATTGCCACAGAGTGGCTTATGTATGTCGCCATTATCGTTGGAGCCTTAAGTGGTATAGCTGGACCGGCTGTGCAGGGATTAGTAGCGGGGTCGGTCAGGCCAGATGAGCAGGGTAAGGTGCAAGGGGCATTAACATCACTTATTAGTTTGACCAGCGTCTTTGCCCCCCTTATTTTTACTACCGGGCTTTTTGGCTACTTTACCTCTGAAAAAGCGCCGTTTGTACTTCCGGGAGCGCCCTTTTTTCTTGGTTCACTGCTGTTCTTACTTTCCCTGCTAATGCTGAGCGCTCTGTTTCGGCGCCTGCCTGAGACGCCGCAGCCACATGTCTGAGGGCAAACAAATGTCTGGCGGCAAGAGCGTCTGGTGGCGGGGCAAGGTTCGGCTGAGAGCCCTCGAGCTTTCCGATCTGGATTTTTTCCATGAACTAAATCAACATAGTGAGCGCAATAAACTGATTGACTGGCTAAAACCACCTCAGTAGAAAACGTGCCTCGAGTCCTGGCTAAAAGACAAGCTAAGCCAGGGATTTCAGGACTTGAGCTATCAGTAGATGATAGAGAATCTGGCAGGGAGACAGTGGGTTCTATAGTGACGCATAGCTGCAGTGCCAGAACGGGAACCTTTAGTTATGCCTTATACAGATTCCATTTAATTCCTTTAAGCAAGGAATTAAATGCGAGTAGAAAACAGTTGATTTTTAGTCGGGGTCGCTATTTTGACCTCGAGTATTTTGGGCAAACGGTAAAGGAGTTTTTAAGCCTCTATCCCAACACCCAATAGAGTCTTACCAAGCTGAGGCTTTATTTCACCTAAACTTAGCCTATGTCAAATCTCATTCAAGCAGCTGACCTTATCAAGCTTTTAGGTGATGAAACCTTACGTGTGGTGGATACCCGCTTTTCTTTGGCCGATCCAGAGGCAGGAGAAAAGGCTTACCGGGAAGGGCATATTCCAGGAGCAATTTTTTTTGACCTAGACAAAGATCTTTCACAAGCGCCCGGCAACCATGGTGGAAGGCACCCTTTGCCAGCCATGACGGCATTTGCGCAAAAGCTGGGTCAGCGCGGCATTGGCAATGAGTATCAGATCGTTGTCTATGATGATGCCAGTGGTATGTACGCGGGTCGGCTCTGGTTTATGCTCAGTTATGCCGGACACGGTGCGGTGCGGGTGTTAGATGGAGGAATTCAAGCTTATCTGGCAGCAGGAGGGCAGCTCGAGCCAGACCTGCCCTCCTATCTTGAAACACAGTTTGCGTTAAATCTTCAGGAAGACAAACTGGTTAGCAAAGACTACGTGCTGAGAAATCTGGAAAATCCAGACGTTTTACTCGTTGATGCCAGAGCTGCGGAGCGTTACCGTGGTGACGTCGAACCTCTTGACCCTAAGGCGGGTCATATTCCTGGGGCTATGAATTTACCCTTTGCAGACAATTTGCGTGATGGTAAGTACAAATCACCTGAAGAACTTAAAGAGCGCTTTAGCGACCTTGAGGAAGCTGAGGAAATTATTGTTTACTGCGGTTCAGGGGTGAGTGCCAATCATAATTTTATTGCGCTCGAGGAAGCAGGCTTTAAAAATATTAAGCTCTACGGCGGGTCCTGGAGCGACTGGTCAAGCTATCAGGATAACCCTATTGCGACAGGAGAAGAGTAGCGATTTTCTTTGCCCATATACGAAGAAATAATCCTTCAGGATGTGTTGGGCGAACAGTGTCTGCCCATTTATATACTTTATTTTGATGATGCCGTTTTTGCTCGAGGTTGAGAAACGAAAGATCTATCTTTCTCTTATACGGCACAAAACCCTACTATTTCTATAGAGATATGATATTTCTAATTTTTTTGCTGCAATGAATCTGTTACTTTATCTCCGATGACGCTTGACGCCTGGCTTACCCTTGTCATTCTTATTGCTATCTTAGGACTGCTCAGCTTTACTAAAGTGGCGGCTGATCTGGTTTTTGCCGGTGGTTTGACGCTCTTACTTTTCTTAGGTGTTCTTAATCCTCAAGAGGCACTCGTTGGCTTTGCCAATGAGGGGGTAGCTACAGTAGGTGCGCTTTACATTGTGGTAACAGGCTTACGTGAAACCGGTGGAATCGCCTGGTTATCGCGCAAGCTCTTAAGGCAGCCGTCTTCTCTCATGGACGCGCAGCTTAAAGTCATGCTTCCTGTAGCCCTTATGAGTGCTTTTTTAAACAATACGCCTGTGGTGGCCATGCTGATACCGGCAGTCGGAGACTGGTCGAAAAAGTTCAGGCTCTCGGCTTCTAAACTTATGATTCCCCTCAGTTATGCCGCTATTTTAGGAGGTACCTGTACCCTAATTGGTACGAGTACCAACTTAGTGGTGAATGGTTTTTTGCTAAAAGAGCGTCCAGAAGACGCTCTGGGGATGTTTGATCTGGTCTGGGTGGGTTTACCAACCATGCTCATAAGTATCGCTTTCATTTTGGTGTTTAGCCGCTGGCTCTTGCCCGATAGGCGTTCGGTGGTGAGTCAGCTTAGCGATCCTAAAGAATACAGTATTGAAATGCTGGTAGATGCGGCAGGGCCTCTGGTGGGTCAAAGCATTGAAGAAGCAGGACTTCGGCACTTGCAGCATTTATTTCTTATAGAAATTGAGCGAAAAGGCAAGATTTTAGCAGCGGTTTCTCCAACCGAAGTGTTGCAAGCCGGAGACCGGCTGGTGTTTGTTGGGGTCGTTGATTCTGTCCTCGAGCTTCAGCGCATTAGAGGCTTAAGCCCAGCGACTGATCAGGTATTTAAGCTCGAGGCGCCTCGCTCGAGCCGCGTACTTATCGAGGCTGTGATTTCACATACCAGTCCTCTAATAGATACCAGTGTTCGGGAAAACCGCTTTCGTTCGGCTTATGACGCGGTGGTTATTGCTGTGGCGCGCAACGGCGAACGCATCAAGCAAAAAATTGGTGACATTATTTTAAAAGCTGGTGACACCTTACTCTTAGAAGCCAAACCCAATTTTGTCGAGACGCACCGCAACTCCAATAATTTTTATCTGGTAAGTGCTCTGCAGGACTCGAGTCCGCCCAGATTTGACCGCATTTTTATAGCCTTGGGTATTTTGATTGCTATGGTTCTGGTGGTTAGTTTTAACCTCTTAAGTATGCTCGAGGCTTCCTTCCTGGCAGCACTTCTTATGTTGGCTAGTAGAACCTGCTCTGCCGATGTTGCCAGACGCAGCATTGATTGGCAAGTACTGATTGTGATTGCTTCGGCTTTTGGCATCGGGAATGCTTTACAGCTTAGTGGAGCGGCGTCGGTCATAGCCAATAGTTTTACCAGGCTTGGAGGCGAGAGTGCTTATATAAATTTGCTTATTATTTACGTTGTTACTGCGCTGTTTAGCAGTGTCATAACCAATAATGCTGCCGCTGTTCTTATGTTCCCCATTGCCCTTTCTATCTCACAAGACTTAAATGTGAGTGTGTTACCTTTTGCCGTTGCCATTATGATGGCTGCCTCAGCAAGTTTTGCCACGCCCATTGGTTACCAGACAAATCTCATGGTCATGGGGCCGGGAGGTTATAAATTTGCTGATTATCTGAAAATTGGTTTACCCTTAAACTTCATCACAGCCATGTCAGCACTTATTGTTATACCTTTAGTATGGGGATTTTGATGAGTGGCTTATAAGCTTTAAATTGGAGAAAAATGATTACAAAAATAATTGATATTGCAGCCGAAGCCGGAAAGCGAATCCTCGAGGTTTATGAATCAGCTGATTTTAACGTTGATTTCAAAGCTGATGATTCGCCTTTAACCAGAGCTGATCTGGCTTCACACCACTTTATTCTTGGTGCTCTTGAAAACCTAAGTCCGGATATTCCGGTTTTATCTGAAGAATCCAAAGGGATTGCCTACAGCGAGCGCAAAAACTGGTCAAAATTCTGGCTTGTTGACCCTTTAGACGGAACCAAAGAGTTTATCAAGCGCAACGGTGAATTCACCGTTAATATCGCCTTGATTGAAGAGGGTAAACCCATTATGGGTGTGGTGCATGTTCCTGTAACAGGCTTAACTTACTGGGCACAGCAGGGGCAAGGTGCATTTAAGCGTGAGGCTGGGCAAGATACCAAATTAACAGCTGCTACTACGGTAAGTAAAGAGCTTAAAGTTGTGGCCAGTCGTTCGCATGCTGGTGCTGAAACGACCGCCTTTTTAGAGGCATTGGCGCAAGATTATAAGCTTGATGTCGTATCTAAGGGTAGCTCTTTAAAACTTTGTCAGGTCGCAGAAAACAGCGCAGACTTATACCCTCGCCTCGGTCCAACCATGGAATGGGACACGGCTGCAGCTCAGTGCATTGTTGAACAGGCAGGTGGAGAAGTTACAACCCTCGAGGCTACCCCCTTACGCTATAACAAAGAAAATCTCTTAAACCCTTATTTTATGGTCTCGAGTCCTGCAACAAAGCCTTTCTGGAAAAATTATTTAAACGTAGCCGTATAACGGTACATAAGTCCTTAAAATCTCACTTATACTTTCCCTTTAGGAGAAGAAAGAAATGTCAAAAACCCTCATCAACCCTCATGGTGGCACTCTGGTCAACCGCATTCTTTCCGGCAGTGAACGGCAAGCTGCTCAGGAAAAAGCCAATGGCCTGACCCACATTCAACTCTCAGACCGCAATGCTGCCGATATTGAGTGTATTGCTACTGGTGTTTATAGCCCTCTTACCGGTTTTGTTTCAGAGGAAGATTATTACAGCATCGTCAATGATATTCGTTTGTCTAATGGGCTTGCCTGGAGCATACCTATTACTTTACAGGTGTCAGTAGAGCAAGGTGAAAAGCTCAAAGTAGGAGAGGACATAACGCTGGTCCATCCTAACGGTAGTCAACTGGCCATCATGACCATTAGTGATAAGTATAGTCCTGACCAGGAGCAGGAAGCTCAAAAAGTCTATAAGACGACGGATCCAGCTCACCCTGGTGTAGCTGCAATGAAAGAAGCTGGTCCTGTTTACCTGGGCGGCGAGATTTCTGTCATTGAGGATTTACCTGAGGGTGAATTTGCGGCTCACAGTTTTACCCCACACCAAACCAGAGCAGAATTTGCCAAGCGTGGCTGGAATACGGTCGTTGCTTTTCAAACCCGTAACCCCATTCACCGAGCTCATGAATATCTAACCAAAGTATCTCTTGAGATAGTCGATGGACTGTTTATTAACCCTCTGGTAGGCACGACCAAATCAGATGATATTCCTGCCGATGTTCGCATGCGCTGCTATGACGTTCTGATGCAAGACTATTATCCTAATAACCGGGTTGCTTTAGGTACGTACCCAGCGGCCATGCGTTATGCCGGACCACGTGAAGCTATTTTGCATGCTATTAGCCGTCAAAACTATGGCTGCACTCATTTCATTGTTGGGCGTGATCATGCTGGAGTGGGTGATTACTATGGTACCTATGAAGCCCAGGAAATCTTTGAACAATTTAGCCGTGATGAATTAGCCATTATGCCGCTTAAATTTGAACACAGTTTTTACTGTAACAAGTGTGGTGCAATGGGGAGTCCCAAAACTTGCCCCCACAGCAAAGAAGATCACGTCTTTTTATCAGGTACCAAGGTTCGCCAGATGCTTTCTGAAGGAACACGCCCGCCGGCTGAATTTAGTCGCCCTGAAGTTGCTGATATCCTGGTTGAGTTTTATAGCAGTAAAGAAAAGGTTGGCGCTTAGATGAGCGAAACAAAATCTACTAACATAGTCTGGCACGAACAAACGGTCAGTAAGGAAAGCCGTGCCAAGCTTAAAGGACAAAAACCCGCTATTTTATGGTTTACAGGTCTAAGTGGCTCGGGTAAATCTACTGTTGCAAATGCACTCGAGCTAAAACTGCAAGCTATGGGTGCCCACACCTATCTTTTAGATGGTGATAATGTCAGACATGGTCTCAACAAAAATCTGGGTTTTAGTCCCGAAGACCGAGTTGAAAATATTCGCCGTATCGGTGAAGTTGCCAAGCTTTTTGTAGATGCTGGCGTTATCGTCTTAACGGCTTTCATTAGTCCTTACCGTGAAGACAGAGATATGGTGCGCAAGATCGTTGATGCGGGTGAATTTATTGAAGTTTATGTTGATACCCCGCTGGAAGTTTGTGAAGAGCGCGACCCCAAAGGGCTTTATAAAAAGGCAAGAGCAGGGGAAATTCCTAACTTTACTGGTATAAGTGCGCCGTACGAAGCGCCAAACGCGCCAGAAATCGTCCTCAAAACTGCTAACAAGTCGATTGAAGAGAGTGTTAGCCAACTTGTTCAGCATTTGCAAAAGGGTAACTATCTCGCTTAACTGCCATATAATGAAGGAAGAGACTCTTGGAGTCTCTTCCTAAAATTATTTGAGAATGAATACAAAGCTAAATGTTGGCAGGGTAAGTGTAAAAGCTCACCCGCATAAGTGTCTGTGACAAATTAACTAACTTTCCTATATACGTCACGATAAGCTGGTTTGTAGGATAAGGGAGTTAGATATGAGGTTCTCAACATTGAATTGGCGTTTGGTCAAGTTACCATTAGCTCGAGGTTTTCAAAATGACTCTCATAACTAACCTTAGGAAAATAATAAACTGATATGGCATCCCTCTTTCTGGCATTCATCACATCCTTTATAAGTTTGCAACTGCTACTAAAGTCACCCTGGCGGAAGCGAGTCGTTGCTTATGAGGATGAGCGCTCTATGCATAAAGGTGTGATCCCTCGTTTTGGTGGGATAGGCATAATTCTCGGTATTACTGTGGGCTGGCTTATGCTCGGAGTTGATTCCTGGTGGCTCTTACTTTTACTAGGTCTTAGTATTGCCTTCATATCCTTCTTAGATGATCTTTATCAACTACCTGTCTGGATAAGGCTTGCTGCTCAGTTTATCATGTCTGCTGTTTTTGTTTATTTTGAGTTTGGGTTTTCTGTCTTTTCCCTGGCGGCTCTATTACTGATCAGCATTGTCTGGATGGTCAACCTTTATAACTTTATGGATGGTTTGGACGGTTTAGCTGGAGGCATGGCTGTTTTTGGCTTCAGTACCTTTGCGGTTGCCGCCTATCTCGCAGCCAACGACATTGTAATGCTTAAAGCTGCTTTTGTAGTAGTTGCTGCTACGCTTGCATTTCTGCGCTGGAATATGCATCCGGCTCGCCTCTTTCTAGGGGATGTCGGTTCAACTTCGATTGGCTTTATCGCTGCGGCATTTTCTTTCTATGGCTGGCGTGAAGGTATGTGGCCTTTCTGGTTCCCAGTTGTTGTGTTTATGCCCTTTATTGCGGATGCAACTGTGACGCTCTTAAAACGTTTCTTTAACGGTGAAAACATCTGGCAAGCTCATAACAAACACTACTACCAGCGTCTTGCTCGTATGGGCTGGTCGCATCCTTCGGTGAGTATTGCCTACTATGTTGCCATGGCTTGTTCTGCTGCTCTGGCTGTTCTTTTGCTGGGTAGTAGTTTTGCTATTCAGCTCATAGGCTTAGGGAGTTTCGCTGTGCTTATCAGTGTTGTTTTTATGCTGATTGATTGGCGGTGGCACCGCTTCCAAACTCAGGGGATAAGTCAGAGTCAGAGATCGGTTCAGAATTTTGAGGCAGATGAGGGATTTGTTAAAGAATCGAATTCGGTTATACCCCTTTAAGTATTCTACTCATCTACTTGGGGTATGCTCAGATCCGAGCTAGGGAGGGTATCTATAATGCAGCCAAAGATAGATATCTTACTTCCCGTATATAATGGGTTGAAAGACTTAAAACTATGTATTGATAGTGTATTTAAGGCTGTTAATCGGATTGATTGGCATTTACATATTCTGCATGATGCCAGTACCGATGGGGCAGTTGCTGAATATCTGGTGACGCTCGAGTCTGAAGCTCGAGTGAGCATTCATCACAATGAAAAAAATCTTGGTTTTGTCAAAACGGTCAATAAAGGTTTTAAGCTAAGCAGTGGCGATGTCGTTCTGTTAAATAGCGACACGCTTGTCTATGATGGTTGGCTCGATAGACTGGTTGCTCATGGCTATAGGCACGAAAATGTTGCCACCATTACCCCCCTTTCTAATAATGCAACGATTGCCAGCTTTCCTGAGTTCTTAAGCGATAAAAATACACGTTTAGGCTTGTCAGGACAGGAGCTTGACGCCCTGTGCTATCAGGCTAATAAGGGTGCTGTAGTTGAAGTGCCTACAGGTGTTGGCTTTTGTATGTTTATTAGCCGTGGGGCGCTTAATCAAGTGGGCTATTTTGATGAAGATACCTTTGGCCGAGGCTACGGTGAAGAAAATGACTTTTGCATGCGAGCTGGTAATGAGGGATTTAGAAATTTACTGGCCTGTGATGTTTATGTTAGCCATACCGGGGGAGTCAGCTTTGCTGAAGAAAAGGAAGCCTTAATTGTTGAAGCTATTAAGCAGCTTAATAGAATCCACCCTGGCTATGATCGCAAGATTCATAAATTTATTGTTTTAGACCCTGTCAGAGAGTATCGACTAAAAGTTTTGTTGAAGCTGTCTCAAATGGACAAGCGTCCTCCTGTTTTGCATATATGCCACGCTTTTGGTGGGGGCACACTGCAAAACATACGAGAGATAGCCCAGTATTTTGAGAAAGACTCTATTCACTGGGTACTTAGAGCTTTAGAGGGGGATATCGTTCGCCTGGAATGGGCTACGGCGCCTTCGACGTATGTTGATATCGATACAGAAAAGGACAAGGTCTTTTTTTGGGAAATTCTTAAATACATTGGTATTTCCCGGATTCATGTACATCACCTGGCAGGTTTGCCCCAGGAGGTCATGGCTTTTATTCGTGAAGCTGGTCTCGAGTACGATGTCACCCTGCATGACTATTACTTCATTAATGCCAATCCAACTTTGGTTAATACTAAAGGTGAAATAAGCTCGCCTCTTTCCGCTGAGGGATTGACGAGCTGGCAAAAGGAAAAACACGAGTTTTTACAAGGTGCTCAGCGAATCTTTTGTCCTTCCCAGAGGGCAAGAGAAATTTATGAAGCCTACTATCCAGGAATAACGTTCCAGACAATATCTTACCTGGAAGCCATTCAGGCCTATCCCTATCCAGATGTGAGTAAAGCCAGCAATCATAAAGGTATTAAAGTTGCGGTTTTAGGTGCACTTAATCCGGAAAAAGGAGCCGACCTTTTTGTAAGGGTTGCCAAGCTTTTAACTAAAAATCAAGAGTTTGACTTTAGTCTTTTGGGATATGCTTATAAGCGTCTGCCAAAGATGATTAAGGTATGGGGACAATACGACAATCTCATGCTGGAAAGTCTAATTGAAGAGGAGAATCCAGACATTATTTGGTTTCCTGCACTTTGGGAAGAAACCTACAGCTATACGCTGAGTGGTGCCTTAAAGTCCGGTCGCCCAATTCTTGCACCAAACTTAGGTGCCTTTCCAGAGAGGCTTGCGAACCGACCTCTAACTAAGCTTTATGAACCTTATCAGGATGTTGAAGCTATAGCTAAAACGATTGAAGTGTTTGCTGCAGAAGTGAAAAAGGTTGAATCGGCAGCAATTTGGCTCGAGCAACCAAAACCGGATCCTTTTAATAGAGAGCATTATTTATCTGCAAGTTTTAACAGGCTCGAGCCTGTTATTTCAGAGGCTGAAATCCTCGAAGGTCTAGCTTATAGGCTAAAACTCAGACTTAGCCTTAAAGAGAAAGCTTTAGGTACTTTGCTAAACCTAAAACGCTATGCGCTAGTACGCTTACTTCTTCAGCTCTTGCCTTTACGTCATAAACTGCGCGTTGTGCAGTTTTTTACAAAGAAGAGCTTACTTGACCTGGAACGACAGCTCATAAATTAAAGATTGTGTTAAGTTGGAATTATGGCATCTAGAAATGCAATAACTGATTTGCATTCTGCAAAATCATATATTAGTAATACTAAGGAAAATCGATCAGGTGGTGGGCCAGACTCGAGCTTTGTTGCTCTTAGGCGCTACTTTGATATTATTCTTTATCAGACTCAAGTAGATATCAAGGATGAAGCGAGTCGTTATTTTCTGGGGTTACTCTGGTGGTTTATTGATCCGCTCATGTATGTTTTGATTTTTTCGCTGCTTCACCGATCTGGAATGCAGCTGGGAAGTCCTGACAATCACCTAATGAAACTTATCGTTGGGGTTTCCTTGTGGAGATTTTTTGCAGGCTCTCTTCCTGGTGCAGCCAACTCAATAATGGGTAATAACGTTCTCATCAATCAGGTTGCTCTACCAAAGTGGATTTTTCCAATACAGGCATTGCTTCTAAATTTAGTAAAGTTTTTCTTTCTGCTTTTGGTCGTTTTTGCTTATTTGTGGTCAGCAAGTGCTCCTTTCTCTATTCATTATTTGAGTTTCCCGATTGTTTTTGCTGTTTATTTTATGATTACTATTGCTTTTTCAATATTGGTCGCAGCAGTAGTTCCTTTTTTTCCTGATATTCGCAATATGATTGGCAGTTTAGTTCTTTTTTTGATGTTTACCTCTGGAGTATTTTTTAGTATCAGTGATCTTTCTCCAGATGTGCAACATATATTCTATTTAAATCCCTTTGCTGTCATATTAGAAAGCTTTAAAAGAGTTTTGGTAGATGGACGCTGGCCAATGTGGAATGGTTTATTTATCATTTTTGTCAGCGTTTTACCAATTTTATTTCTTGGCTTTAGGATACTTCACAGATTTAGTCATGAATATCCTAAAATGCAAAGAGGTTAATATGGGTGAATTACTCAGGTTAAATAATGTTGGGTTGAAGTATGAGCGGCGTCAGGGGCGGTGGAGATTCCATCAGTTCTGGGTTTTGAAAGATATTAGCTTTAGTTTATCGCAAGGTGATGTCCTTGGAGTTGTTGGTCGTAATGGTGCTGGTAAAAGTACCTTGTTGCGGCTACTTGCAGGTATATATAAACCTAATTGCGGTTCTCTAGAGAGAATGTCCCGGTTTAGCTCATCTCTTATTGCTTTAAATGTTGGTCTTGCACCTCGTTTATCAGGTCGGGACAATGTAATTCTGGGAGCACTCTTATTAGGTCTGGACAGAGATAAAGCTACATCTATTGTTGAAGCCGTAAAAGATTATAGTGAGCTTGGGGATTTTTTTGAGCAGCCAGTTACAACCTATTCGACAGGCATGAAATCGCGATTGGGGTTCGCTATTGCCTACTATGCCAACCCGGATTTAATTTTAATTGATGAAGCAATTGGGGGTGTGGGAGATAAGACTTTTGTAAACAAATCAAAGAAAGCAATTGAAGAAAAAATTATGAGAGGTTCATCCACAGTAGTATTGGTATCGCATAGTGTTGGAACATTAAAAGAATTCTGCAATCGTGTGATCTGGATTGAAGATGGGGTAGTTCATATGGATGGGGATCCCAAAACAGTCTTAAGCGCTTATGCAGATGCAGCCTAATCAATTAGGTTAAAAGTTGGGTTAAAATAGCAGTAATGGAAACCCCTGCTATTATAGGTTTTTGTAATGAATCTATTATCAAATCTAGAGGCGAAAAATCTTAATTCATGGATCAAACAACAAACCCCTTTTTCATAATAGGTTGTACCCGTTCAGGAACAACATTACTAAGAAATTTATTACGACTTCACCCAAATCTGAATGCGCCAGAAGAGACTTTTTTTTATCGTTGGGGCGAGCCTTATGGGTCAGATGGGTATAGACACGTTTATCTGAACAATCCTACGATTAAACATCATCAATCTCTCGATGGAATTGTTCCGGAGCACGCCGACGCTATGCTGGCCCAAAGCTCGAGCCGCAGGGAGCTAAGTGTTAGATATGGCCGGGCCTTTTTAAGACGTACCCAAAGAGGTGATCGCTGGTTCGATAAAACGCCGCAAAATATCTATGGTGTTTTACTGATAAGGGCGCAATTTCCTACTAGCAAAATCATTCATATACATCGTCACCCCTTAAATGTAGTAGCGAGTCTTCGGACCGGTAAAGTCATGCCAAAGCAAAGTCTTGTCGCCGCAGTTAATTATTGGGTAGAAGCCATGCAAATAATAGGTGTTTATCGTCAGCTACCTAATAATAATCTTATTGAACTGGCTTATGAAGAACTGGTGACGGCACCTATTATAACGATGGGAGAACTTTTAGATCACTTAGGTGAAGATGTCAGTCAGTATGATTTTTCAAAGATTATTACGCCAACGAAAGCTAAATCAGAACCTGAATTAGGTGACATCTATGTTGAGCCTGATCGATCAAAATATCAGGAAATTCTCACATCAGATGAGATTGACTTTGTCTTAAAATACTGTGCTCCCTATATGGAGCAGTTTGGATATAAAGACTTAAGAATGGTGGAATCTTAAAAAAGGCCTGTCATTTTTTTGAAAGTTTGCAGGTAGAGAGAAATAACGGATAGTATTAGGGTTGTGGATATGGAAGTGGGCGCGCGAACTAAAATGGCACATTCAGCTATTAAAGGGCATCTGGAATATGCTTATCCGCATGGTGATGGTCTTTTAATTCTGGGATGGTGCTCGGAGCTGGCTGACAGCAGCCAGGTCAACATTATATTAGGTGTTGCAGAGCGGGAAGAAAAAGTTCCGCTGTCAAGTTGTGTGAGGTATTGGCGGCCGGATGTCGCCATTAGTCTTAATGCTGATAAAGACGAACATAAGGCTCTGTATGGTTTTGTAGCTACGTTTCCTTTACCTGAAATTGAAGATGAAATTGAGCTGGTGGGCGTTAGCTTAGTTGCCAATAATTCAGATGAAGATATCGTAGCTTTACTTGTACCTGAGCGTCTTGCGGTCGAAGAAACCATGCGAATTAATTGGAGTATCTGGTACCGCGTAATGAAGCATGCCAGCCAAACGCTCAAAATGCATCAGGCATTTGAAAATTTGGTAACTCGCTTCGGTAAAATAGACCAGTCTGAAACGCTTAGTTCGGCTCACTCGAGCCACACAACAACTGCTTTAAGTAATGAAAGTGAAGGAGAAAATTTAAATCCCCTGAGATTAGGGTTTGATCTTTGTGCTCGTATTTCGGAAAAGGCATTGTTAGTTATAGGCTGGGTGGTCAGTGTCGATAATAACGTTGTTGTTTCCGATCTTGTTTTGACAAATAAGACGAATGTTCACATAAGTGAAGATAGTAGTGAAGAGCTAAGTTTTTTAGAGGATGTTACCTGGATTCCTCGCACTGATGTTATTCAACCTTTAAAACTTAAATTTCTTAATAATAAGGTTGGATTTGTTTGTTTTATTGGAAACTGTAGCTTGGACGGAGAAGAACTTAGTCTTATAGCTCATTCTGAGACCGGAGATAGTCTTAGTACCAAACTGCCTCTAAAAGATTACTCAGCTAATCCATTTGCTTTGAGTGAGCATCTCTTTACGCTTTTTGCACCTAGCAGTGACTATATGAGAGAGGTTCTTACTAGACATATAGGTCCTGCTATGAAGCAAGTCTGGGCGACTTACCGAAAACAAGGATTTCTGACGACAAGCTCGAGGCAAGTTATTCAATATGGAACTGAACCAAGTAATCCAAAAGTAAGTATTATCGTGCCACTATACAAGAGATTTGACTTTGTTGAGTATCAACTGAGCCAGTTTGCCCTTGATCCCTACATGAAAGATGTAGAGATTATCTATGTAAATGATGACCCCGAAAGTCAGGCAGGATTAATTAACTTTTGCCATGCCAATTATCCTGTTTTTGAAATTCCCTTTAAGCTTCTGCATGGGGGCAAAAACTTAGGCTATGCAGGAGCAAATAATTTAGGCGCCTCTATAGCAAAAGCTGATACTTTACTCTTACTCAACTCTGATGTCATGCCGAGAGAGCCTGGGTGGTTAGCCAAGATGCTCGAGCACTACAAAACAACCCCAAATATTGGGGCATTGGGTGCACGTCTTTTATATGAAGATGGCTCGATTCAGCATGATGGCATGACCTATGTGAAGTTCCCTTTTTTTCAGGATATGTGGATTTGCGAACATCCTTATAAAGGACTAAGCGAAAAGGTAACACCTGTTAAGCCTGGACTTAGAGAAGTAGAAGCAGTTACGGGTGCATGCCTTATGATTGATAAGGAAAGATTTAAACAGGTAGGCGGTCTCGATAAAAACTATATCTTAGGTGATTTTGAAGATAGTGATCTTTGCTTAAAGCTACGAGTCAAGGGTTACAAGTCTTATATGCTTTCTGAAGTGAGCCTATATCACTTAGAGCGTCAGTCACAAAATCTATTTGCAAATAATGATTGGAAAACCAAACTTACGATTTACAACTGTTGGCAACATACAGAACGCTGGGATGTCTTAATTTCTCAGCTTAAAGAGGCAAGGTTAAATGAACTCAACTAGGGTAAAAAAAGTACTCATTATTGCTCACGGGCATCCTGAGTTAAATAAGGGTGGCGGAGAAATTGCAGCTTACAACTTGTTTAAAGCCCTTGATGAACGAGAAGATTATGAAGCTTTATTTATGGGCCGTCAAAGTGTTCCAGGTGCTCAGCATGGTGGAACGCCCTTTAGTACGATTGCCGAAAAGGAAGTTCTCTTTTATGGAGAAGGCTTTGATGTTTTCAAATTTACCCAACCTAATAAGCGTCTGCTCTGGCATAACTTCCGCGAATTTGTAGAGCAGTTTAAGCCTGATATTGTTCATTTTCACCATTATCTCCATATTGGGATTGATGCTATTCGAGTGGTGAAAAATGTCTGTCCTGACGCTAAGATCGTGCTTACTTTGCATGAATACTTGGCTATTTGTCATAACTCGGGTCAGATGATTAAGACCAATAAAAAGCTGTGCTATCAGTCAAGTCCTGCAGATTGTCACAGGTGCTTTCCTGACCAGAGTCCACAAAACTTTTTCTTGCGCGAGCTGTATATAAAATCGTTTTTTAAGCTTGTTGATCAGTTTATTGCGCCAAGCCAGTTTTTAAAAGACCGCTACGTTGCCTGGGGGCTCGAGGAAAATAAGATTTCAGTTCTTGAAAATGGTCAAGAACCTGTCATACTGGAGCGTTTTGACAAGCTGGACAACTCACCCAAACAAGTACGTTTAGCGTACTTTGGACAACTTACCCAATTTAAAGGATTGGATGTGCTGTTAGATGCGGTTGATTTGTTGCCAGGGAAGGTAAAAAAACGGTTACATCTTGATGTACATGGTTCTGGTCTCGAGATTCAGCCAATAGTGTTTCAGGAGAGAGTGACAGACATGCTAAATAAGCTATCAAAGCATGTTAGTTATCATGGGCCGTATGAGCCGCATGAAATGGCGGAACTCATTCAGGAGGTTGATTGGGTTATTGTACCGTCTTCCTGGTGGGAAAATTCGCCACTGGTTATTCAGGAAGCTTTTAAAAATGGCAAGCCGGTCATTTGCAGTGATATTGGCGGTATGGCAGAGAAAGTGCGCAACGAGATTGATGGACTGCACTTTAGAGTTGGTAAGGCAACCAGTTTGAGCAAGGTGCTTGAGCGGGTTGCTGAAAATCCTGTTCTTCAGGCACGTCTTGCGGCAAATATTAAAAAACCAGTGAGTTTGATTGAAAGTGCTCAGGAGCATCATCTGCTTTATCAGAACCTCTAATGAGTTTGGGTATGCTAAAAGGTTACTTGTGTTGAGATATCGATTTATACAAACAAATACTGTTGATCCCCAAATAGTTCTTTCGGGGTTTAATCTAGCTCCTCAGGGCTATAATGTTTTCAATTCAAGCCTCGAGCTTAGAGGTTGGGTTATTGCTAAAGATGAAATGGTCGAAAAGCTCGAGATTTTCATTTATGCGAATTTTAAGCGGAAATTAATTGATATAGAGAAGTTTAATGATAGCCCAGATATAGCAGAACTGTTTCCTGGTTATGCGGGCATAAATCAAGCACGATTTAAAGTGATACTTGATCCCAATCAAATTCATGAGCTAAAGGATAAAAAAGATTTTGCAATAGAAATGGTTGTGCACACAAAAAGTGCAGTTTATTGTTTCAAAACCATCACTTTTGTAAAAGATGATGATATGACCCAAGCTGTATTTGTCGTTGGGTCACCCCGTAGCGGAACTTCTATTTTGGGTAATACGCTTAGCGATGTTCTAATGGGTGAAAATCAGTTTGGTGAAAGTCATGTACTTACCCTTATGCATGAACTGCAATTAAAAATAGATGAGTATTATAAAGGAACGCCTGCGTCTCATCTAAACTTTCATATGCTCAGTGAATATAACCGCTATTTACTTATAGCACAGCTGCAGAATGTTTTTAAGTTGCAGTATGCAGGTATTGCCCGAAATGGTAGTTTTGTCGATAAAACGCCCGGAATACCAATGTTAAACGCGCTTCCGATTATTGTGCAAATGTGGCCACAAGCTAAAATTGTTTTTGCCAAGCGGCGAGGCATTGAAAATATAGTTTCTCGTATGCGTAAATTCAAAGATGTTGGTTTTGAAAATCATTGTAGACAATGGTCAAATACAATGCTCTTATGGCAGTCTCTGAGTTCCGAATTGCCAAACCGAATTGAAATTGACCAGTATGACATTCAGCAAGAACCAAAAACTGTGGCAAAGGCGTTAAAAGATTTTCTTGGGCTAGATTTGTATAAGGAGAGTCAAATTGCCAAAAGTTTTATGCATAATAGACCTGAGAGTACCAGTAAACCAACTGACTTAGCTGCTTTAGATCTTTTTAGAATTGAATGGACAGATCAACAAAAAGAGCTTTTTAAGATGCTTTGTAATCAGGCCATGCAAATCTATAATTATAGTGATGATAGTTCCTACTATCTTAGCTAGTTAAACAGAGTATGACTGGTTCATTAACAGGGTTCGAGCTGATTATACATATTGGTTCGGGGAAAACGGGTTCTACTTCGATTCAGCAAACCTTGGCTACAAATACTGAAATTTTAGAAACTTATAAGACGAGATATTTGGGACTTTTAGGAGAGGGGTTTGCCGAAACCTTTTATACCTGGCAGCGTCAACATGGGTGGCTCGAGCTTCTGGATTTACAAGAGCAGGCGCCTGAGCAACTTCTGGCTTGTTTTAATTATAGTTTGCCTGAGCTAGTGAGACTAGGCTATAAAAGAGCAATCTGGTCAAATGAAGCCCTATTTTCATGCCCAGACTTAATTTTGCCAGTGTTGAGCTCGCTAGCTGAAAAAGGCGTAAAGTTAAACGGAATAGTTTATATCCGACGACATGATGCTTGGGCAAGGTCAGCTTATTTGCAGTGGGGAATAAGGCATAAGTCCTATAAAGGAAAACTCAAGAGTTTTGAGGAATGGTCAAAAGATCGTAACTTTAGCTATATGGATAAACTCGAGTCTTGGTTAGACACTAAAGACTTAAAGCTAAATGTAAGAAACTATGATGCACTAGACAATGTAGTTACGGATTTTCTAGAGTTTTGCCAAATGGATGCGAGTGCTTTTTCTCTTTTACGAGCAAACGAAAGTCCAAGTGACCTTGCTTTAGTCATGTGGGCTATGTTTAACGGTCAATATGAAGAAGAGGTTTTGCCAAATAGTCTTATGCCTTTGCTTGCTCAGGGTGGCTTGATAGATAGTGTCGCCGAGGATATCTTGCTTACTGAGCTATTACCTAAACTGGAAGATTTACAGACTATCAGGGAGGTTTACAAAAAGGACCGAGAAAGGCTAAATGTGCTATTTGAACAATCTGGTTTTGACAAGATGCCTGAAGAAGATTTGGAATTTAAGCCCATATCTGTGAGTCAAGGTCAGATTAACGCAGCGCTCTTACAAATGCTCAAAGCACAAAACGATAAAATTAGAAGTTTAGAAAATAGGCTAAATAGGTTTAGACAAAACAGCTAGTCTTGACACAGGTAAGAGAGATGTTAGATTTTCCTTACATAAGTTTAATAAGAGTTGATATTGTCGATTGTTTATGACGCAAAAGGTTTTTTTAACAGGTGGAAGAGGAAGGTTAGGAACTGAGCTTAAGCTAGCCTTTAATCATGTTTTCGCACCCTCGAGTACCCAGCTAGACACAAGAAATTTTGACCAAACCTTAACAGCTCTCCAAAATGAGAAACCAGACCTGATTGTCCATACGGCTGCCTATACTAACGTAGCTCAGGCAGAAACTGAACGCAGTGCTTGCTGGCACACCAATGTGCAAGGAACTGAAAATCTTGTTAAGGTTGCCAATATCCTGGATATAAAGCTTATTCATATATCAACGGACTATGTGTTTTGGGGAGATAGGGGAATGTATAAGGAAGAGGATACTCCTGGGCCCACCAGAAACTACTACGCGCTTACTAAATTGGTAGCTGAATCTGTTGCTAGGTTAGCAAACAAACATCTTATTATCAGGACCAGTTTTAGGCCTAGAGAATGGCCCTATCCCAGTGCTTTTGAAGATGTCTATACCTCACAGGATTACGTTGACATCATTGCCCCAGATATCATTCTGGCAGTAAAAGCGCATGAGCAGATTCCCTTTACTACCTTGCATATTGCCACCGAGAGAAAATCTGTTTATGAATTGGCAAAAAGACGTAAGCCTGAGGTACAAAAGGGAAGTAAGCAAAATGTCACAGTGAGTTTGCCTGATGATATTTCTCTTGATGTAAGTCGCTGGCAACGCTTAAAAGAAAGTTTGGGTTAAGTCATGAGCACCTTATTTGAACCGCAAGCCATTCCTGAAGTGATTTTGGTTAAACCTCGAGTGTTTAAGGATGATAGAGGGTTTTTTTCTGAAACCTATAAACAGTCCAGCTACATACAGGGGGGGATTAAAGAAACCTTTGTACAGGATAACCGCTCACGCTCGAGCCGTCATACCTTACGCGGTTTGCATTATCAAAAGATGCCTAAGCCTCAGGGTAAGCTGTTTTCAGTGGTAAGAGGTGAGGTACTAGATGTTGCTGTCGATATAAGACAGGGTTCGCCCACCTTTGGTCACTGGGTCAGCGCCCTCCTCAATGACGAAAACCAATATCAGCTTTATATACCGGTGGGTTTTGCTCATGGGTTTTGCGTTCTTAGTGAAGTGGCTGATGTGAGTTATAAAACCACGGGAGAATATTCACCAGAGCACGATAGAGGCGTTTTGTGGAATGATCCTGCGATTGCCGTTGACTGGCAAATAGCAAGTCCTTTACTGTCATCAAAAGATGAAAAGCAACCCCTATTAAAAGATGCAGACAATAATTTTATTTACGGAGAATGCTGATGAAAAAGACACTTATCGTAACAGGTGGGGCAGGCTTTATTGGCTCAGCGCTCGTCAGGTATCTGATTGAGCAAACAGAGCATGAAGTTATCAATCTTGACAAGTTAACCTATGCGGGCAACCTCGAGTCTCTCAAAACAGTTGAGACAAACAAGCGCTATCATTTTGAACAGGCCGATATTGGCGATGCGGAAGCTACAGAAAAAATCTTTAACCAGT
This sequence comes from Trueperaceae bacterium, assembly GCA_020431825.1. Classification (GTDB taxonomy): domain Bacteria; phylum Deinococcota; class Deinococci; order Deinococcales; family Trueperaceae; genus JAHEBB01. Next base: position 21,256 of record JAGQHN010000055.1, read on the forward strand.
ATCAACCTGATGCTATTTTGCACTTAGCGGCTGAGTCTCATGTTGACCGCTCTATTGATGGCCCCGGAACTTTTATTCAAACCAATGTTTTTGGCACCTTCACCTTGCTAGATGTTTCCCGAAAATATCTGGCTAAACTTGACGCCCACAAGAAAGATGCCTTTCGCTTTGTCCATGTTTCTACAGATGAAGTTTACGGCTCGCTTGGAGAGACAGGGTATTTTTCTGAGACGACTGCTTATGACCCCCGTTCACCCTATTCAGCTAGCAAAGCAGCGTCAGACCATATTGCTAAAGCCTGGTATCACACTTACGGTTTGCCTGTCGTTGTGACCAATTGTTCCAATAATTATGGTCCTTACCAGTTTCCTGAAAAGTTAGTGCCAACCGTCATTCTAAAAGCGCTTGCAGGCGAAGCAATTCCGGTTTACGGCGATGGTGGAGCAATTCGTGACTGGCTTTATGTTGATGATCATGTTAGGGGCATTCTGGCTGCCCTTGAAAATGGAAAGCTGGGAGAAACCTATAATATTGGTACCAATAACGAGAAAAATACGGTTGAAATGGTTACCGCTATCTGTGACTTACTGGATGAACTGGTAGAAAACCCTAAGCTTGCCAAGCATATTGATTTGCTAACCTTTGTTAAGGATCGCCCGGGTCATGACCGACGCTATGCGATTGACGCAACAAAAATGAAACAGGAGCTGGGTTGGGCGCCTCAGGAAAGTTTTGTTACCGGCTTGCGTAAGACGGTCCAGTGGTATCTTGAAAACCAAGGCTGGTGCGAGAATGTTTTAGATGGTTCGTATCAGTTAGAAAGACAAGGAACAGTTTAGTCTGACCTTGTAAAAAGCTCGAGGCCCCTTAGAGTTATTTGAGGGGCCCTTTTGTTTGCAAGAGGTTTTGGAGCTAATTGCTCGAGGCTGTACGGGTTGGGCTACCGATCTTATTTATTGGCATTATAGATAGTTACAATTGCGCTTTCCGTCAGAGCTTTATCATAAATACGGACATCATCCACCGTTCCAATCAGAGCGTCGCCGTTTACGTTGCCACTAAGTGGAATAGCGCCAATGGTCCAGGGACTAGCGGCCATAGGAATGTCACCGGTATGTTCATCGGTGCAGATTTCAACGCCATTAACATAAAGTCGGGCAACTTGACCATCATAGGTGCCTACAACATGGAACCACTCACCAAGGGGAGCGTTTCCAGCATAGCAGGCGGCATAGACACCCTGAGCATTTCTAAATTGCCATTTAAACTGAGTGCCGTGGAAACCCAAAAAGAGATCAGGATAGGCATGATTAACCAGTCCTACATTTTTGGTTACCTCTCTATTTACCCAGGCCATGACCGTAATTTGCTTGGCGGTAGTTGTTAAGCTGCTCGAGTTAGGAATGGTTACCACGTTGTTATTCATGTGCAAGGCTTGACCAACCTTGCCTGCCACTCTTTCTGCACTGTCAGCGCTACCATTATTGTTACTGCCAGAACTGTCCAGGACGCTATTGCCGCTGGTCTCTTCAAAGTTGTACTGGGCAATGAGTTTAGCTGGTTCGGCTAGTGGGACAATCTCCCAGAAAAAGCTTTGATTAGTCTGAGCTTTGCTATCACTTACACTCGCGGTGACCTCAAAACTACCTAAAGCCTGAGGTGTTCCACTAATTTCCCCTGTTTGCTCATTGATGCTTAGCCCATTGGGCAAGCCTTGAGCACTGAACTTAAGGCTATCGCCATCTTGATCAGAAGCGCTTAGTTTGAGAGATACCTGCTGATTGACAGGTGTTGTTTGCTTACCAGGATTGCTTAAGACCGGAGGATGGTTTGTGGTTTCAGTGACGAGCCAGCTAAAGTGCTGACTTGTCTGATCTTTTGTATCACTTACATTTATTGTGACACTAAAGCTGCCCGTTTTTAGGACTGTTCCTGAAACCTCGCCTGTTTGAGCGTTTATGGTAAGACCATTTGGTAAACCTGTAGCAGAAAAACTCAGCTTGTCTCCGTCAGGGTCGGATGCTTGAAGGTTTAATACAACGCTTGTATTTAGCGGTGAAGTTTGATTGCCTGGATTTGTTAAGGAAGGTTTTTGGTTTGGAATTTCATTCACGGTCCACTTAAAGCTTGCTGTGCTTTTTTCCTTACCATCATCGGCAGAGACGGTTACCGTGTCGTTTTCGGCTTGCTCGAGTACACCACTAATCACGCCTGTTGAACTATCTATGCTTAAGCCCTTAGGCAAACCTTCGGCTGTAAAGCTAAGCTCATCGCCGTCTGAATCTGAGGCTACCAGAGCCAATTCGATTTTTTGTCCAACGGTGTTTTCCTGATCCTGGGGTGTTTCTAAATTGGGGGCAGAGTTGGACTTTTCAGTCACTTGCCAGGTAAAGCTCGAGCTTACTTCAACTTTGCCATCATCAACACTTATGTCAACCAGATAGCTCTCAACTTTGCTTAAAGTTCCTTCAATAACCCCTTCGGACGAAAGGCTTAGACCTTCAGGTAGGTTTTGAGCAGTAAAACTAAGTGCATCACCATCGGCATCTTCGGCCTGAAGCTCGAGCCTGACTGTTTCGCCAACAGGGTTTGTTTGGTCATCTGGGGTTGTGAGAGTGGGTGCATTATTAGTGGGTTCAGGTTCAGCTACCTGCCAGCTAAAGCTTGCCTCCGTGCTATTGACGCTATCGCTAACAACGATTTTTACCTCAAAATTTCCAGCACTCGAGAGATTTCCCGAAATGAGACCGCTTGCTCCGTCAATGCTTAAGCCATCGGGGAGAAAGTAAGCACCAAAACTTAAATGAGTGGCTTTATCGTCGCTGGCTTCAATCGCTAACTGAATAGCGTCACCACGTAGCCCGGTTTGATCTCCAGGATTGACGACGCTTGGAGGGATGTGATCGTTTGCTGTTGGGGTAGGATTAATGTTAGGAGTTTGAGTGCAGGATGCCAGAAAGAAAAGCAAACAGATAAGCAGTGTAGTGGTGGAGGTGCGTTGCATAAAAAGCCTTTCAGGACATTTGCTGTTTACGCCGTAGGGTTAGGCAAACAGGTTTAATTTCAAAGTAGCAGAGACATGACTTTTTTTAAGGTTAGCTGTCACAAGCAGAAAAACGGTTAGGTACTTTCAGACTGCCGGGTGGTAACTGAAATAGTAGTAGGGCAAACTAAAGTATGGAACGTTTAACACTAAACCAAAATCAGCTCGAGCAACTCACCAATCTTACGAGCTTTGTTTTCCTGAGTCATTTCCGGCAGGCTCAGACAGCATCTGAAGTGGCCAAAGCGCTTAGGCTACCAGCCAATACTGTGCATTACCATGTTAACCGCTTAGCAGAAGTGGGTTTGCTTGAGGTTGCAAGTGAACAGGGTCGTAGTAAAACTTATCAGGCTGTTGCCACGCAATTTCGTATGACCAAAGAGCAGCAGGCATCCTACTGTCATCAAATGAGTCAGAGTATAAGTACGCAGTTAAGAAAACTCGAGCGCCGCTTTGCTGAGGCTGCCGAAACGTCTTATCTAAATGATTCCTCGTGTCGGGAAGATCCTGAAGATTCTAACTATGTTTTGCTTACCTTAGAAAGCAGTTTTCAAGCTCAAAAATATGAACCTGTTCTAAACCTCTTAGAAGTCACCATGAGTCAAGAACGGTACCTTACTTTTACTCAAAAGTTTGCTGATCTGATGAATGAACTAAAAGACAGGGTTGAGCCAGGAGAAACCTGCACCTTTGCGCTTATTGCTTTTCCTGGACGTGGGATGATGAACGGCTCGAGCTAGCGCCTATTCGTCGGCAATTTTTCTTAAAAGCTCGAGATTAAGTAAGGAGATTTTTCCGTAGCCCGCACTTATAGCGCCCTCTTTTGCCAGTTCGCCAACGACTTTGGTAACAGTCTCTCTGACTGAGCCAACGGCTGCTGCCAGAGCGTCATGTGTCATGCGCACCACAGGCTTGCCTTCTTTAGATAGGTTTGCCAGAGCACTGTCTTGCAACTCTAAAAGCTCGGCCGCAATGCGACTTTTTAAGCGTTTGCCAGAGAGGCGGTGAAGTGCAAGGTAAAGCCCTTCGACAGCAGCAGCCAGATGCTCGAGCACCTGCTGACTTTCACTCGAGCTTAGTTTCATTGGGCTTAGGATTTCAACTTCGCAAAACGTTATGGCCTCGGCAAAGTATTTTCTTTGGTGTTTCAGCAAGGCTTCTTCACCAAAAAAGCCTCCTGGTTTGACATAGCGTAAGGTTAAGCCATTGCCGTCATCGTCAACGGTATGAATACGAATCAGGCCATTTTTTAGGCGATAAAGAGAGCTGGGCTCACCTGGAAATAAGATGACCTCATCTGCCTTAAAGCTTTGCAGCCCCGTTGGTTTGACCTGCTTGGGGGTGCTTATCATAGGGACTCCTTTACGCTACCTCAAACGACTATAGCGGTTTACCAGATTTTAAGGGATTTGGTAAAAACTTTAGTGGCTTTACCCTCATCGACAGAAAACCAGAAACCTTTAACTAAAAGCCTAGCTAATCCGGGAAAGGCTGTCTTTAGGCAAGCTTACAAGTTTTGGTAGCCAGACGGGTATTTCTTTAGCAGCAGAGCTTCTTCAAAGATAAGTTTGGTGTGGTACATCCTGATTTTACGTGCCTGATATAAGCCATCAAACTCGAGTTTGGAAAAGTAGCGGCACTCGGCAATTTCGTCTGGCAGGAGGGGTTCTGGCAAACGTTCATCTACCTGCCTAGCCAGCCAGACATGACGCATCACCAGATCACCACTGGGAAAGTGACCCAGATAGGTATTCAAATAGCAAATAAGCTTAACCTCGAGCCCTGTTTCCTCTTTTGTCTCTCGAATGGCGGCGGCCTCGAGCGGTTCTCCCTCTTCTACGCTACCGGCTGGAATATGCCAGAGGTCGGTTTTGTGCGCAATTTTCTCTCGCACCAGTAAGATTCGGTCGTCAGAGTCAAGAATGACAACTCCGGCACTCCGAGCCTGTACCGGGATATGCGAGTTTTCATCATGCTGCATAGCTAGAGCTTACACATTAAACAGGAAGTGAATCACATCACCATCTTGTACCACGTAGTCTTTGCCTTCAGTACGTACCCAGCCTTTAGATTTGGCATTAGGAATATTTCCGGCCTCTACCAGTTTGTCCCAGGCAATTACTTCGGCGCGAATAAAGCCCCGCTCAAAATCAGTATGGATTTCCCCGGCGGCCTGCGGTGCCCTGGCGCCTCGAGTGACCGTCCAGGCACGAACTTCTTTTTCACCTGAAGTCAAAAAGGTGATGAGGTTTAAGATGTCGTAGCCTTTTTTTATGAGGCGATTAAGCCCGGGTTCTTCTAAACCCAGGTCCTGCAAGAACTCGAGCGCTTCTTCATCGTTCAGTTCACCCAGTTCGCCCTCAATTTTGGCCGAAATCATGACGACTTCAGAATGTTCTTTGGCAGCTAAGTCTTTGACTTTTTCAACATAGGTATTGCCATCCAGAATGTCATTTTCAGAAACATTGCAGACATAAATGACGGGTTTTGCGGTTAACAGGTTAAAATCTTTTGGCAGTTCAATATCGGTTAGTCTTGCTGGTATGCCCTCAGAAAGTTTGGCAATCATAGCTTCGCTGTTTTCCAGCACCATGGCATCTTCTTTAGAGGCTTTGGCACTGCGGCGCAATTTGCTCAGGCGGTTCTCGAGGCTTTGTATATCTGCCAGGGCCAGTTCTAAATTGATGGTTTCAATATCGGCGATGGGGTCAACTTTGCCCGCAACATGAATCACATTATCATCATCAAAACAGCGCACCACATGGGCAATGGCTGAAACCTCACGAATATTGGCCAAAAACTGATTGCCTAAGCCTTCACCCTGACTTGCCCCTTTTACCAGTCCAGCAATATCTACAAATTCGACGGTCGTAGGAATGACCGGCGGAATCCTATCGCCTTTGGTATAGAGGTCACGCAGGGCAATGAGCCGTTTATCGGGTACGGGCACCATGCCAACATTTTTATCAATGGTTGCAAAGGGATAATTGGCAGCTTCAACCTGCGCTTTGGTAATGGCATTAAACAGGGTACTTTTTCCAACGTTGGGCAAGCCAACGATTCCTATACCTAACATGACTGACTCCTTAACTGTGCAAAACGGCGCTTGCCGATGATCTTCTTAAATACCAAAGTAAAAGTATAGCAAGCTTGTACCCTGAAGACTCAGAAAGACAAACATGCTGGGTTTATTATTTACAGACATTTATCAAGACGAGAATAGCCGTTACCGCCTTTTAATGAATACGTTCCAACATGTCTTTGATGAGGGCTTTACTCCCCCCAGCTTTACCCATACGTTCCTGCCCTCGTGTAGTAGCTAGTTGATAGCCTGCTTTGTCAGAAAGTAAGGTCTGAATTGCCAGGGCAATTTCCTGCGCATCTGCTTTTACTACCGTTAGAGCTTCAGCTAAGAGCCGTTTTTGATTTTCTAAAAAAGCTTCTGAATAGAGCGGGGGTACGTCAAAGGCAACAACAGGCTTGCCCAGCGCGGCAGCCTGCTCATTGGCTGTGCCCGAGGTGCCTATGACCAGATCGGCACTATGCAAACAATCGGCATAGCGCCCTTTAAAAAATAAGACCTGATTGCTCCCTTGCTCGAGCTTTCTTACCAACCCTATTTCAGTACCAGGATTTGTTTGTTGCCAGTGAGGAAAAGTCGGAATATCAGTTTCTAAGGCCCAGGCAACCAGTGCCGTAACGCTATTAAGCTGACTGACCGCATCAAGCATAAGCTCGAGTGCTCTGGGTGCATAAGCTCTGGTTCCGGGAAGCAGCGTAATGACGGGTGAGGGCAGATGCATAGGTTTGCCCCCTAGGCCATCAAGCATTGGATTGCCCAGATAACTAACCTGTGTCAACCCAGTGGCTTTAAGCACTCTCTCGGTTAAGGCATCCCTGACATAGGTTTGATTAACGAGGTGCCGTATAAGTACCCGTTCTGGGTAGCTAAGGTGTTCCATAAAAAAGCGGTTCAGGTGACGGGTTTTGGGAGCTGCGTGATGGGCCGAGACCAGCGTTTGCAGGTAAAATCGGTATCTGGTTTTGACAAAGCTCGAGAGTAGCAGGGCAAAAGCGTCCCCTACCACAATCAGAACATCCGTTTTTAACCTTGATAAGCCCCGAATTTGTTTCAGGGTCATAGGGATAAACCCCGCCCTTATATCTCCTTGAAAAAGCTCCCAATTGTGCATCAACAAGCCACTGCTAGGCATGATCTGCCTGGGGCCAAGAATAGGAATGGAAAGGGTTTCATAGGCTTTTCCCATATCTACAGTAGGAAAGGCCGAGAGTTCCGCGTCTGGAAGTTGCTCGAGCAAAGCCTTCGCCAAGGACACAGCAATAGTATCTTCACCGTGACCATTAGATAAGAACGTGACGTTTAATTTGGTCACATCCCTAGTTTAAAATATTTAGGGTACTTAGCGTATTTGCTTGCCTAGGATTTCAGTATGGTTTGCTTATAGGCCCATAGAGCATAGAGAGGGTCACCTTCATCTGGTGCGTGGCTGCGGGTGCAGATATTGCCAAATTCGCATGCCTGAGCAAAATAGCTTTTGGCGAGTCGCATATGCGCTGCATCATCGGAGGCGCGCCAGGCCAGAACTGCCTTGGTAGGGAACATGCGATTTGAAAAGGTAATAATAAAGGGCGCCCCTGGTTTTAAGATGCGCGCCACCTCTTTAAAAGTGTCATCGGGCCTGGTCATGTACTGTATGCTCACAGTGCAGACCACGCCATCAAATTGCTCATCATCAAAGGGCAGCTGGGCGTTGAGATTAAGGTCATAAATAACCGCTTCATGAAGCGCAGGGTTTTCCTCGAGCTCCTGTAAATTTAGACCTAAACCCACAACTCTAGAAAACTTATTAGGTAGATGCGAGTGATAGCTTGACATGAGATCAAGTATCTGCCCCCTCGCAGGTAAAAGCTCATCGTAGAGAGCTCGAGCTGCCCCCGATGCCTGCTCATCGATATGCATAACCCGACGTGGTTCTCTGTAAAAGAGCCCGTCTGGTTGCTCATCAACCCGGCGGAAAAATTCGGGGAGTAAGGTGTTCATGACCTTAGCATGACGAATTATCAGACTTTAAGCAGCAACCTAAACCACAGTTTGAAACGGTTTTTGCGTTCTACAAGCTATAACTCTAGCTTTTTTAAAACCAAATGCCCGGGAGAGATTAGTTTTCACTACGATTATCAAACCGTTTAACGGTAGTTCCAAAACGGGGTATCTCCTTGACTAAGTACTTTAATCTCACCAGCCAGCGAAATAGTAACAATGACAATCTGGTTTGCGATGACTGCAGGAACGACAATGGCATCACTGTCGGGTGACCAGATGCGGTGACTGAGCGCATACTGGTCAAAAAAAGGCAAAAACTGATTGGTAAATAAGGGGCTGGGCACAAAGTCCGTGAGATAGCTGTCGGTTCTAGCCTCAACATCAATAAGATTCACGCTTAAACCACTTAGCTGGACTCTCTCTACGGCGTGCTGGACGCTCGAGGCAAAGTCACCTCCCCCTTTGGCTGCAGAAAAATAGACAATATACTTACCATCGGGTGACCAGAAAAAGGCAAAGGCGCTCTCGCCACTTAGGGGCTCGAGTAAACCTGTTTCTGCGTCTAGTAAGCTTATGGGTCCAAAGTAGCTCGGGGCATTTTGGGTGGGACTCATAAAGGCAAGTTCATCTTTAACGGGACTCCAGGTCATAGCGGCAAGGCCAAGATGGGGAAACTCGCGTTTGACCTCGTCGTTATTTTGCTGACCGTTATTACTTAAAACAACAAAGCTGCCGCGGTTGTCTTCAGTAGCATAGGCCAGATAATCACCACCATTTGAAATGCCTGGTGCCTGAAACCGACCTGCCTGAGCCAAACTGTTATTACCTAGTGTGTCCCTTACCCGGCTGCTAAAGCCCAGGCGAGCCTGCTGACTGTTAAAACCACTGTGCAAAAAGAGGGTCTGGCTATCGCTGCTCCACTGCCAGTAAAAAGGTGAGCCAAAGGCCAGTATTTGCTCATCAGCATCTACTGAAACGGTATGAAGAGCAAGCGTGCCCGTGGGGTGGTTGGCTAAAAAGGCTATATCCCTGGCATTTGGTGCCCAGTACATATAAAACGGCCCTTCTGTTCTACTGCGATATAGTTCAGTAGGGGTGGCGTCAGGCTCATCTTTAAAAAGCTGCAAAAAGCCACCATCCAGGTCAGAGCCTAAAGCAGCTAGCTGACTACCATCGGGCGACCAGGCAGGAAATTGGTACTGGTTTAAGCCTTCGCTGAGGGTGCGTTCTTCACTGCCGTCAGGATTGATGGTGGCCAATTGCCCATCTGGATTAATAAATGCAATTCGTGACTGTGCCTGGGTTAACGGAGCCAGTAGGCTGAGCCCTGCTAAAAGGCACAGCCAGGTCAGTATCCTATTGTGCTTCATGACTCATTTTAGGATTAAGCTGTCATTAGTTCTATAGCACAGCCTTCGATTGTAACTGAAAAGAGACTGTGTACCAGATTTATGACGCAATACTTAAATAGCGGAGTTTGCTTTTTCATATTCCCAAAATTGGAAACTTTTAAAGATGGCTGCAAAGCCATCTTTTTAAATAAAACCTTGATAAGCAAAACCCTGACTTAGGATTAGTTCAGACTACGACCACTCCAGGAACGATCATCCTGATTATTCACGGGTTTACTGTCCATTGAGGGTTTGGCTTGTGGCACAATGCCCGGTCGTTTTAAGCCTGCTTTTAAGATGTCTTCGGTGGTTATAACCCCTAAAACCCCACCTTTTTCCAAAACAGGAAGTTGTGAGACCTGTTCTGTGAGCATATAAATAATGCAGGTTTCTAGTGAATCACTGGGTCTAACCGTCATAGGGTTTTTTCGCATAATTTCTTTGACCCTGGTTTCGCGTGAGCGCTGGCCCCAAAGTAAAATTTTCTCGAGGCAATCTCGCTCATGTACAGCTCCAACCAATTGTTTTTTCTCCAGAACAATAAGAGAGCTTAGGTGGCGCTCCGACATAAGGGTAATTGCTGCGTAAACGCTAGCCTCGGCACTAATAGAAGGTATATCTTTTAATTGTTGTTTTTCCAGTACATCCCGAACAGTTTTCATGGTGGTCTCCTGTAGAAAGTGGTTAGCAAGTCGCTGAGACGCTTTGTTGACCTTAGTGTAGAGGACGCTGAGTAAAGCGATAGTACATTGCGCACATTTCAGCATAATTTGGGTTTTATTAAGCCAAGCCGCGTTCAGCTATTACCGAATAACAAACACTATTACTTTGGAGAGCAACTATAGTGATTTACTAACCATTAGTTAATATAGTTTTTAAAGCTAATCTTATATAATCTTTAATCATAAATAAACTTGACAAAATAAGACTCATATTTTATACTTTTTGGCGTAAAGGTCAGGCAGATGTCTGACAAAATTTCAAATATTAATAAGGAGAAAGAAATGGCCTTAGTAAGAATGAACAGAACCCCCGTAGCTTTTAACAACAGTATTTTTAGTGATTTTGATCGTTTGTTTGGTGAACTTGCCAAGTCAAACTCGAGCTTCAGTGAAGCCTTTAACTATCCAGCCGATCTCTACGAGACCGATGATCATGTCGTACTTGAAATGTCAGTTCCTGGCTTAAAAGCTGAAAACCTTGATATCAGCGTAGAAGATCATGTCCTGACGATTAAAGGTAGCTTTAAAGAAGAAGCTAAAGAAGAAGACAAAGATCGCCGCTACTGGATGCAAAGTCTGTCACGCCGTGACTTTAGCCGTAGCCTCAAACTACCTCGTACCGTTGATGTAGATACCATTGAGGCCAACGTTGAAGATGGCATTTTAAAACTCAGAATGCCCAAAATAGCTGAAGCCAAAGTGAA